>DASQAT010000047.1 GCA_035635555.1 Candidatus Dormiibacterota bacterium | reverse complement strand
CGGCCTGGGCCGGGAGGAGAACCCGCGCGGCGTCCTGTCGTTCACGGCGGGGCAGGCGTTCTAGGAACGCGTCGAGGTCATGGCAGGAGCCGCGTTCGCGGCGGCGCGGGCGGCGCGGCGGCGGTTCGCGGAGACCATGAGCCTCACGAGGCGGGCCTTCCAGCGCGGCTCGTGGAGATCGTAATAGCGCTCCAGGCCGTCCATCAATTCGAGAGTCTTGCGGCCGGGGCGCATCTGCTTGATGCTCGCCCCGCCGTGGTGGACGACCGAGACGTCATAGAGGACGTGCACCTCCAGGCCGGCGTTCCAGACGCGACGCGACAGGTCGACGTCATTGAAGAAGATCGGGAAGCGCTCGTCGAACAGGCCGCCGATCCTCTCGACGGTCGGGCGCTCGATCATGAGACAGGCGGCCGCCGCCTGATCGATCGCCGTCACGCCCGTGCGCCGCAGGTGCATCAGCTGGTAGCGGCGCCCCACGGAGCCGCCCAGGAGCCATCGATCGATCCGTCTTCCGACGCGTGTCCAGCGGCAGAACACAATCGGCAGCGTCGGGAACGTCCTGTGCAGCGATTGCGGCAGACCATCGGCGCCCACGAGATTGCAGGTCGCGATGCCGGCTTTCGGGTGTTCGCGCAGGTGCTCGAGCAGGCTTCCCAGGGCCGGCCCCCTGAACACGATGTCCGGGTTGACGATCGCCAGGAACTCCCCCCGGGCCACGGCGAAGGCCTGGTTGTTCCCGCGGGCGAATCCCTCGTTCCGGGAGTTGGCGATGAGCCGGACCCTCGGATCGTCGCCGAAGACCTTCTGGACCATTCCCGCGCTGTCGTCCACCGACGCGTTGTCCACGACGATGATCTCCGCGGACAGCGTTCCGAGGTTCGCGAGCGCCGACTGCAAGCACCCGCGCAAGAGCTCGCGCGTGTTCCACGAGACCACGATGACGGACAGGTCGAGAGGCTTCAAGGGATTCAAGACCCCGGTTGTCTCTTCAGGATGAAGATCACCTCGTTCTTTCTCTTGAGGACGAGTTCCACTTCGAAACTCCACTTCTTCCTGAGAGCCAGGATGAACTCCAGCAGCTCCAGTTGAGTCCAGACGTGGTAGTGGATGGCGTAACGTGTGGCCATCAGCCGCTCGACTTCTCTCTGCAAGCCGGCGTCATCGCGGACTCCGTTGACCAGCCTCGCCCATTCCTCGTAGTGCTGCCTTCGCGACCATGCGGGGGATTCTTCGTGATCGCGCAGGAGATGATCCAGCGGAGTGACGGGGCGGTCCCTGTCGAAGGTGAAACGTTTGTCCGGGATCGCCATGAACAGGACGCCGCCGTCCTTGAGGACCCTCAGCATGTTTCCGACCGCGCCGATCGGATCCTCGCAGTGCTCGACGAAGTGGTTGGCGATCACGAAGTCCTGCGTCCCGTCTCGAATCGTCCGGAGCGATTCGCCGTCGTCGATGATGTCCACGCGGACGAGCTTCTCGGAATCCAGCTCGGGGTACTGCCTTCTGAGCTCGGCTTCAGCCATCCGGTCGACGTACTTCACCCGCGCCCACGGGCCCGCGTTCGTCGGATGATGCAGCGCACCGATCTCGATGCCGTCTCCCCGGAGATAGGCGCCGGCGATCGTCTCCCGGCGCAGAAACTCCCTGGGGTCAGGAGGCGGCCCTACCAGCCATCCGGCGCGCTTCCGGACGCTCCTCGCCAGTTTCCTGATCGCCTTCACTCCACCCCTACTCCTTCTGCAGGACCATCCTGAACCAGATCACGCCCAGACGATCGGGCTTCCGGGTTTCGACGCTGATGCGCTTCCAGACACAGTGGATGAGGGCCGGGTAGATTTTCCGGTGCTCGCTGTCGAGAAAGTACAGCACGCTGTTCTCGTTCCAGTAGCTCACGTGTGTCGGGTCCTGCGCCCAGCCCCGTCCCTCCGTCGAAGGGATGGTGCAGTCGAGCCGGCCCAGCGGCTTGAGGACTCGGTAGGCTTCCTCCATGAAGTGGATGACCCCGTAGCGCCTCTTCGGCTTGCGCAGCGCCGTGACGAGACTCTCGAACGCCTCCTTGTACTGATCGGCCGCGGCACAGGCCTGCGCACGCTCGAGGCAGACCGGATCCGGCTCCTCGTACCACTGACGCAGGTGCTCGGGAAGGTCGGCGCACACGATCTCATCAAACACCCCGTCACTCCACGGCCAGGACTTTTCCAGGTCGGCCACGAGGTCGACGCCGGGGAACGGCTGGATGTCCACGTTGATGAACCCGGGCTTCGGGTTCCTGTTGCAGCCGAGATTCAGGCGCAGGAGCGTGGCCTCCTGCGCCGTTCGCGGCAGGCCAACCGGCTCGCGCGCGGACGCCGGAGCCTCCTGGATCCCGCTCATCCTGAAGACATCGGCCAGGCGTCGCCACACGTGCGCCCGCTGGCGTTGGGCCGGCATCTCAATGCTCCAGCGCGCGGCCGGCGGACCGTGCCGCGGCCGGCCCTTCGTCGCTCTTTCTCAGAATGAAGATCACCTCATTGTCGCGCTTGAAGATGAGCTCGATTTCGAACGTGTGCTGGCGTCTCAGCGTCCCGATCAATTCCAGGAGCTCGACCTGGGTCCAGACATGATAGTGGATGGGGGCCTGCCGTCTCATCAGCTCCTCGGCGTGTCTCCCGGCCTCCGCGTCCCCCGGCACCTTGTCGACCAGCCTCGTCCATTCCTCGTAGTGCTGCCTGCGGGACCACGACGGCCCCTCGCGGTCGTCCCGCAGAAGATGCTCGATCGGCGTGACCGGACGGTCGGCGTCGAAGGTATAGCGGTTGTCCGGAATCGCCAGGAACAGGACCCCGTCCCTCCGGAGGACGCGCAGCATGTTGCGCAGGGCGCCGATCGGGTTCTGGCAGTGTTCGACGAAGTGGTTCGCGATGACGAAATCCTGGGATGCGTCCGGGACGGTCGCGAGGGTCTCGCCGTCGTCGACGATGTCCACCCTGACGATCTTCGAGCGCAGCTTGGGGTGATCCTTGGCGAGATCGACGTGGCTGACGCGATCGACGTACTTGACGCGGACGTGATTCGGGACCTTCAGCGGATTGTGCAGCGCCCCGATCTCGATCCCCTCGCCGCGCAGGAAGGCGCGGGCGATCGTCTTGCGACGCAGGAGCTCCTCGGGCTTAAAAGGCGCGCCCAGCAGCCGACCGGTACGCTTGCGGATGCTCCGGGCGACCTTGGCGATCATCACGCGAGTGTCTAACACGCGCGCTCCGGACCTGTCAAACCGTGGCGGAGGTCGGCCCCGGACCCGTGATCGTGACGGCTGTCCGCGGGCGAACGCCGCGCGCCGGCCTGCCGCGCGTCACCCGGCCGGGCCCGCTCCCCCAACCCGCCTGTCTTCATCAGTTGCGCCGCGCGGGGCGGTCATCGACCCGCCCGCCCGGCGGTTGGTACCTCTTTTGCTTTTCCCACTGCACGATGAGCGGCTTCAAGAGATGCGTGATCTGGGGAGAGGATCCCGCTCCACGGCGGCGTCTGGGGGCGGACGCAGCGTGGAGTCCGGATCCGTCGCTCCAGGGGACGGCGGCTTCGGCCGCCGTCCCGTTTTCTCCCTGACCTGCCGACGATCCGAACGACATGGCGCTCACCCGAGGCGCCGCGGCCGTCCCGCAACCTCCCGGGGGACGGCCGCATTCTTCCGGGGCGCGGTCGTGTCGCTGCCGGGCGCCGGGGACGGGACGATCCCTACTCCGGACGCGCCGACATCGAGACGAACGGCCCGCTGGACGGCTCGGATCGAACGCCCCCGTCGGCGTCTTTTCGCGATTCGATCGAGGGAGCCGGCGGAGCCGCGCGCTCCAGGCAGTCGCGCGCCGGCCCCCAGGGGACCGCCGACAGGAGACCCCGCAGCTTTTCGCGGTATCCGTCGAGACCGCCGTAATGCGCGAGCCGGTACCGGAACGGCAGCCGCACGCGCGGCGGATCGGGATCCATCTCCCAGGTGTGCAGATCGACGACCGCCGGTGCGCCGCGTCCGTTGCGGCGGGCGATCTCGTTCAGCAGGAGACGATTCGGGACGCGCCGCAGGGCCCAGCCCCCCGCGAACAGCAGGCGCACGCCGAAGCGGCGCCCGACGAGAGGCGGCAGCTCGAGGATCGATCCCCCC
>DASQAT010000046.1:300000-423612 GCA_035635555.1 Candidatus Dormiibacterota bacterium | reverse complement strand
AGAGGAAGTCGCCATCCCGGTGCTCAAGATCGATCCCGAGATCGAGCGGCGCCAGATCGAGCGGATCCAGGCCGTGCGCGCTCGGCGTGACCCGGCCGCGCACGCCCGGGCGATGGAAGCGCTCCGCGACGCCTGCATGAGCAGCAAGAACCTCGTGCCGTACGTGCTGGACGCGGTCCGGGCCTACGCCACGCTCGGCGAGATCAGCGACGTCTTCCGCGAGGCGTACGGCGTCTACCGAGAGCCGGCGGTCTTCTAGAGTGGAGACGAAGCAGTCCATGCGAAAGATCCGCGTGCTGGTCGGGAAAGCGGGCCTGGACGGCCACGACCGCGGGGCCAAGGTCGTCGCGAGCGCCATGCGCGACGCTGGCTTCGAGGTGATCTACACGGGCCTCCACCAGACTCCCGAGATGATCGTGCAGGCGGCCGTTCAGGAGGACGTGGACGCCGTGGCGCTCTCGATCCTCTCGGGCGCGCACATGACGCTCTTCCCGCGCGTCCATCAGCTGATGCGCGAGCGGGGGATCTCGGACGTGCTCCTGACCGGCGGCGGCATCATCTCGAAGGAAGACATGGCGGCGTTGAAGGCGCAGGGTGTCGGGGAGCTCTTCGGCCCAGGCACCTCGACCGGAGCGATCGTCGATTACATCAAGGATTGGGTGGCCAAGCGGCGCGGCGCCAAGGCCGGGGCCGCCGCCGCCGTGCGGACGCGATGAGGAAGGTGGTGAAGAGCGCGGCCGAGGCGCTGGAGCGCGCCGGGATCAAGGACGGCGCGACGATCGTGCTTGGGGGATTTGGACTGTGCGGCATTCCCGAGAACCTGATCCTCGGGCTCCGGGAGACCGGGGTGAAGGATTTGACCTGCGTCTCGAACAACGCGGGGGTCGACGACTGGGGCCTGGGCCTCCTCCTCAAGACCCGCCAGATCCGGAAGATGATCTCGAGCTACGTCGGCGAGAACCAGACGTTCGAGCGGCAATATCTCGACGGAGAGCTCGAGGTGGAGCTGGTGCCGCAGGGGACGCTGGCCGAACGGGTCCGGGCCGGGGGCGCCGGCATCGGCGGCTTCTACACCCCGACCGGGGTCGGCACGATGGTCGCGGAGGGGAAGGAGAGCCGCGTGATCCAGGGCCGCGAGTACGTGCTCGAGATGCCGATCCGCGGCGATTTCGCGTTCGTCAAGGCGTGGAAGGGCGACCAGGCGGGAAACCTCGTCTACCGGATGTCGGCGCGGAACTTTAATCCGATGGCCGCGACGGCGGGAGACGTGACGCTGGCCGAGGTGGAGCAGCTGGTTCCGCCGGGGAAGATCGATCCCGATCACGTCGTGACCCCGGGCATCTTCATCGATTGGATTTTTCAGGGGACCTATGGACCCAAGCGAATCGAAAAGAGAACGAATCGTCCGGCGAGCGGCGCTCGAGCTTAAGGACGGCTATTACGTGAATCTAGGGATCGGCATGCCGACCCTCGTGGCGAACTACATCCCAAAGGGGATGGACGTGATTCTCCAGTCGGAGAACGGCGTGCTGGGCGTGGGGCCGTATCCCGAGCCGGGAAAGGAAGACGGCGACCTGATCAACGCGGGGAAGGAGACGATCACCGTCCTCCCGGGTGCCGCGTTCTTCTCGAGCGCCGATTCGTTCGCGATGGTCCGCGGCGGCCACGTCGACCTGACGATCCTGGGCGCGCTCGAGGTGGACGAGGAGGGCAACCTCGCCAACTGGATGGTGCCCGGAAAGATGGTGAAGGGGATGGGCGGGGCCATGGACCTGGTGGCGGGGGCGAAGCGCGTGGTCGTGATGATGACCCACACCACCAAGGAAGGGGAGGCCAAGATTCTGCGGCGCTGCCGTCTGCCTCTCACGGGCCCCCGGGTGGTGGACCGGATCATCACCGACCAGGCGGTGATCGACGTGGAGGAAGGAACCCTGGTCCTGCGCGAGATCGCCCCGGGTGCGACGGTCGACGCGGTCGTCGCGGCGACCGAGGCCCGTCTGGTCCTCGATCCCCGCGGTATCGGCGTCATGCGGGCTCCGTGATCGTGACCGAATCGCCGCTTCGTCCCGGCTCGGTCGTCATCGCCTACATTCAGAATCCGCGTGAACGTTTCTGGGGGGTGTTACGCTCTCTCGACCCGACGGGTCTGGTCATCGAGGGTATCGATCTCAACTCCTTCGACGACTGGGTACGGCAGACGGCCGAAGGAGGCGAGGGTCTGAGTCTGTCGACCGTGTTCTTCCCGCTGCTCCGGATCGAGAAGCTCCTGCTCGACGACGACAACGGCTCGGTGCCGTCCCTGTCGAAGCAGTTCGAGCGGCGCGTGGGCCGGACCGTGCGCGAGTTCACCGGACGGGACTAGGAGCACCCTTCAGCGGTGGGTGCTCTCCCTATCGGGCTTGAGGGCGGTGCTGATGACCCGATCCCGGCCCGATTGCTTGGCCAGGTAGAGGGCCTGGTCGGCCTTTTCCAGAAACCCCTGAATCGTCCCGGGGTAGTCGGCGGGATAGGCCGCGATGCCGACGCTGATGGTCGCCCTCAGCACCCCGTCGCCGATGCGCACCTCGAGATTGCTGACGCGCGTGCGGATGCGCTCGGCGATGCGGGTCGCACCGTCCAGGTCGGTCTCGGGCAGGAGCACGCAGAACTCTTCGCCGCCGTAGCGACAGGGGATGTCGGCCGCGCGCATCGTCTCGCGTATCACCTCGCCTACCTTTTGAAGGTAGCGATCGCCCGCCAGGTGCCCCATGCGATCGTTGATCTCCTTGAAGGAATCCAGGTCGAGCATCAGAACGGTGAAGGTGCTCCCGTAGCGCCGGGCGCGCGCCTGCTCCTCCGACAGCTTGCGGAAGAAGAAATCCCGCAGGTAGAGTCGCGTGAGCTGGTCGACCGTGGCCATCTGGAAATTGCGCGCGTTCTCCAGCGCCACGGCCGCCTGCTGCGCGATGGTGGTGAACACCGACAGGTGATCGACGCTGTAGGCCCCCGGGCGCGGGCTCTCGACGCACAGGACGCCGATCGTCTCGCCGTTGAAGATCAAGGGGGTCGACATGATCGAGCGGATGCTCGTAGCGAGAATCACCGGGGCACACGGGATGGAGTCCCGGTCCACCAGGAGATCGTGCACCAGGAGCGGCCGCTTCGCCTCGACGACCCAGCTCGTGAACCCCTGCCCGAGCGCGCGTTCCGGGCGCGGCTGGACGACGCCGTCCCGGGCCGCGTACTCGACGTAGGACTCGTGCGGGATGCGGTGATACAGGGACAGGAACAGGTGGGGGGCATCGAGGATCCGCTGCACGTGCCGGCTCACCTGAGCGAAGACGACCTCAGGATCAAGACTCGTGCTGATCTCCCGCCCGATCGTGTTGAGGATGCGCAGCTCGCGCGAGCGATCCTGGAGCTGCTCGTTGGCTTCGCTCAGCTCGTTGCGAGCCTGGTTGAGTTTCTTCAGGAGCCCGCTGGCGAGCAGGATGGTGGCCGCCAACGGGACGAATCCCCAGATCCCGGCCGCGGCGTACAGGAGCGCCAGCCCCAGGGTGAGGGGCATCGTGAACACTTCGAGAGAGGGGAGGTAGCGCAGGTAGGTCGACAGATGCGGCCAGACCGGCTCACCCTTGAGAAGCATCGCCACCCCCATGATGGCGACGTTCGTCAGGTTGTACGCGACAAACAGCGCTGCCACGGCATAGACCGTACCCCAGCTGAGCCGGTGGAAGTCCCAGTTGCTCGCCAGGAGCACCGACAGGTACTGTCCGGCCAGCGCGGTCATCACCAGGCCGCCGGTGTTCAGGCTGAGGACCTGGAGGAACGGATTCTGCAGGCGCGACTCCCGGGCACGCAGGTGGCACCCGAGAACGGCCCCGCCGAACGCCACGATGAGCGGCAGGGGTTGAGGCAGCACGCACACCGCGGTCATCAGGTACGCCATGTCGAGGGAGATCGAAAGACTGGCGCGCGGGAAGATGGAGAAGCTGAAGTACCACGCGAACCCGATGAACATCGAGAAGACGAAGACCGGCAGGAGATCCTCGCGGATCCGTTCGTGCGCCAGCGCCACGTTCAAGGCGACGACCGCCGTCGCGCAGAGACCGAGCGCGTAGGCGTACACCCGGAACCGGCGCGCCTTGCGCGCGTCCTCCTTCATCCGGCTCAGCTCGTCGACCACCGCCAGTGTTCCCGCGACCGACACACGTCCCCCTGAGTCCCTGAAAGAACAAATTTAGGTGTCGCGTGCCGTGGTTGCAAGGAAGCGTGTGGCGGGTGCCAGTCGGGAGATTGACAGCCCCCCCGGGCAATCCCTAAACTGCAGTCGTTCCACTCGATCCGCATCAAGACAGCCCAGGGCGGCCCGGAAGCGCGAGGTTTCGGGGCCGTGAAGGGCGTGCGCTGGAAGGCAGGAGACGCGATGACCGGCCCGGGACCCGGTTCGTGACGGCGCGACAAGGGGACACCCTGACCCTCACCCTGCCCGCGGACCCGGACCTGGTTCTCCTGACCCGCCTGGTCAGCGACCACTTCTTTCGTCAGAACGGTCTGACCGCGGCCGCGGCCCGCCGGGGAGCCCGTGTCGTGGAGAGACGCTGCCGTCCGCTCCTGATCGCGGCGGCCCGGAAGGAGCGCGGGGGGCGCACGGCGTTCGTCATTCTCCTGCGGCCGCGCCCCGCCACTCTGGAAGTGTTCGGAAGAGCGCGCGGGGAATCGGAGATCTGTCTGATCCGTCTGACCCGGCCGGACCCCGCCTAGGAGCGTGTCCGCGTGGCGCCTCCTGCCTCCGGAATCGTCCTGGTGCTCGGCGCCGGCGGAGCCCGCGGCGTGGCCCATGCCGCCGTTCTGAGGCGATTGCGTGCCGCGAACGTGCCGATCGAGGCCATCGTCGGCTGCAGCGTCGGCGCCATCGTCGCCGCGATGCACGCGGCCGTGGGGATGCATCCGGACGAGATGCTCGAGGCGTCGCGCCGGCTCGACGCCTCGTCGCTCTTCGCGTTCGCCCTGTCGCGCTGGCGTGTGCCCTGGCTGTCCCGCGCCGCATCCGCACGGGCCGGGGCGATCCCCGGCTACCTCGATCGACTGGAGCGCGCCTCGTTCGAGCGGCTGCACCATGGGGTGAGGCGCCTGGGCATCCTGACCTTCGACCTCAGATCCCGGGAGGAGGTTTTCGTGGTGGGCGGACCGGGACTCCCCGCCAGCATCGGCATCTCCGATGCGGTCAAGGCTTCCGCGGCGATCCCGCTCCTGTTTCCGCCGCTCGTATCCCGCTCCGGCGGAAGGACGCGGTTCCTGGCTGACGCGGGCTGGTTCACCGCCGTGCCGGTCGAGCGCGCCTTCGCCCCGCCGCTCTGCGCCCGCCGTGTGATCGCTGTCGATCTGTCGCTCGTCGTCTGCCTGCGCCAGGCCCGCCGGGACTACTGGCGTTCCCTCGAGACGGCGTGCGGTGAGCGTCTCCTGGTGCTCCGCCCCGACGTGCGCGGCCGCGGAACGATGATCTCCTGGCCGGATGACCCCGCCCGGCTCATCGACGCCGGGGAGGCCGCGGTCGAGCGCGCGCTCGGGACGATCCGCTCCTGGCTGGGGGCGGAGCCCGCGCTGCGGGCCGGTTTGCTTGACTGAAGCGGGGGGGCTTGTTAGGATTCGCTTCCTTTCACGGAGCCTCCCATGAATGCGCTCGGAGTCATCGGCGGCAGCGGTCTGTACCGGATGGCCGGCCTGCAGGACAGGCAGGAGAAGACGATCACCACGCCCTTTGGCGACCCGAGCGGTGCCTACGTCCTGGGAACTCTCGGCGGACGGGACGTCGCCTTCCTGTCGCGCCACGGCGCCGGGCACAGGATGCTCCCCTCCGAGATCAATTTCCGTGCGAACATCTACGGTTTCAAATCGCTGGGGATCGAGCGCATCGTGTCCATCAGCGCGGTCGGCAGCCTGCGTGAGGAGATGCACCCGCTGGACGTGGTCGTGCCGGACCAGTTCATCGACATGACGCGGCACCGTCCTTCGACCTTCTTCGGCGCGGGTCTGGTGGCGCACGTCTCGCTCGCCGACCCGGTGTGCCCCGACCTGGGTGGGCTGCTCTTCGAGACGGCGGGGGCGTGCGGCGCGCGCGTCCACCGGGGCGGCGCCTACCTGTGCATCGAGGGGCCGCAGTTCTCCACGCGCGCCGAATCGCACCTGTTCCGCTCGTTCAAGGCCGACGTCATCGGCATGACAAACGCGCAGGAGGTGAAGCTGGCTCGCGAGGCGGAGATCTGCTACGCGACGCTCGCCATGGTGACCGACTACGACTGCTGGCGCCCCGAGGAGACCCCCGTCACGGTGGAGGAGGTGGTCGCCCGTCTCAACGACAACGCCGCGATGGCGCAGGCGATCCTGGCGCGGCTGGCCGGCCGCCTGACGGCCGACCGGACCTGTCCCTGCGCCTCCGCCCTCAAGAACGCCATCCTGACCGAGAGAAGTCGCATCCCCCGCGAGACCCGCGAACGGCTCGGTCTTCTGGTCGGAAAGTACCTGGAGTGAACGTGCCGCTCCTGGTGATCGGATCCGTGGCGTTCGACTCCGTGAAGACTCCATACGGGGCGGCCGACGAGGTTCTGGGCGGGTCCGCGACCTACTGCGCCGTCGCGGCGTCCTACTTCACCGACGTGCGCATGGTGGCCGTCGTCGGAACGGACTTCGGCGAGGCCCCGATGGGGCTCCTGCGCTCCCGCCGCATCGACGTGTCCGGCATCGAGGTCCTGGAAGGCCGGACATTCCGGTGGTCCGGCGAGTACTCCGACGACTTGAACGAGCGCACGACTCTCTCCACCCACCTCAATGTCTTCGAGTCCTTTCAGCCCCGGCTGCGCCCCGAGGACGCGGATGTGCCGAACCTGTTCCTGGGGAACATCGACCCGGATCTCCAGTCGCAGGTCCTGCGCCGGACGCGGCCGCGCCTGAGCGCGTGCGACACGATGAATTTCTGGATCGAAGGAAAGAACGAGGCCCTGAAGCGTCTTCTGGTGGAAGTGGACGGACTCATCATCAACGACTCGGAGGCGCGTCTTCTCGCGGGAGAGCTGAACACCGTCGTGGCGGCCCGTCGCCTCCTGTCGCTCGGCCTGCGCTTTCTCGTGATCAAGAGGGGAGAGTACGGCGCTGCGCTCTTCTCGGAGGGGCGCTACTTCGCGGTCCCTGCGTACCCGGTCGAGAGGCCGGTCGACCCCACCGGGGCCGGGGACAGCTTCGCGGGCGGGTTCATGGGGCACCTGGCGAGAAGCGGCGAGACCGGCGGTCGCGGATTGCGCGAGGCGATGATCTACGGCAGCGTCCTCGCGTCTTTCTGCGTCGAGGATTTCAGCCTCCGGCGTCTGGGCGCCCTGACGACTGCGGAAATCGACGGCCGGGCCGGGGAGCTGCGCGATTTCCTCAGCGTCGACGGGCCGTCCAGCGGCCGTCGATGATCCTCGGCCCTCACAGCGCCCACCGGGACTGGCCGGGCGGCCTGATCGCCCTCCCGGCCCTGCTGGCGCCGCTCGTGGTGCTCCTGGCCCGGGCCGGCCAGCGACCGCCCCTTCTGCCGATCCTCGCCACCGCGGCGGTCTATCCCGTGATGGCGGCTCTGCTCCTGCGCGGGCGGCGCGGCGCCGCGGCGCTGGCCGCGCTGCTCTGGGCCGCCGGGCTGTCCGCTTCCGTGATCGCCTTCACCCGCCGTGACCCCGCCTCCATGGAGCGCGTGGTCCTCAATGGCCCCGCCTACCGAGAGGAGATGTTCGCGTATATCAAGAGCGGCATCGGGCGCGAGACCGATCCCGCTCGATTCGTGCCGGAACACCTCCTGCACCTTCTGGCCTTCAGCCTGCTGTCGGCCGGCTCCGGTGGTCTGCTGGGGATAGCGCTCGGTGCCATTCTGGTCGGCTACATGTCCTTCTACGTCGGCTCGCTGGCCGCGGTCGGCGGCGCCCCGGGAACCGCGCTGCTGCTCGGCTGGCCGCCCTGGGCGGTCCTGCGTGTGGCCGCCTTCGTCCTCATCGGTCTCTGCCTGGCGGAACCGCTGCTGTTCGCCGCCGGTCGCAGGCTCGGCCGCCCTCCCGTCCCCCCGGCCTGCTCGCGGCGCGCCTGGTACCTCGTCGCCGGGGTGCTGCTCCTGTCCGACGTCGTCCTCAAGTCCGTCTTCGCCACCGCCTGGGCCGGCATCCTCCGTCCCTGCCTCGTTCCCTGACTCGGACACACTCCCAGGGCTCCGTTCTTGACAGCGCGCGCGGCCGGCCGCTACGATCCCTGGACCGCGGGAATACCGACTGGAGCGGATACGTGTCGATGCGCATTGTCGAAGGGAACCTGGACGGGAAGGGGCTCCGGATCGCCCTGGTGATGAGCCGGTTCAACGACTTCATCTCGGAGCGCCTCCTGGAAGGGGCGCTCGATTGTCTGCGCCGGCACGGTGTCGGGGACAAGGACATGACGGTGGTGCGCGTCCCGGGCGCCTTCGAGATTCCCGTGGCCGCGCGCCGCCTTGCGCTGTCGCGCAAATTCGACGCCGTGATCTGCCTCGGGTCTGTCATCCGGGGTGAGACCTCGCATTACGAGCAGGTCTGCGCCGAGGTGGCGCGCGGCGTCGCCTCTGTGGCGCTCGAGGCCGGGCTTCCTGTAACGTTCGGAGTCCTGACCACGGAGAGCCTGCACCAGGCCATCGAGCGGGCCGGGGCCAAGGGGGGCAACAAGGGCTGGGATGCCGCCCTGGCGGCCATCGAGATGGTCTCCCTGTTCCGCAGCCTGGAGTAGGAGCCTAGCCATGGGGAGCCGGCGGAAGGCGAGGGAGTTCGCGCTGCAGATGCTCTACCAGGCCGAGGCCTCGGGAACCCCGATGGCCGAGGTCGCGGCCTCGTTCTGGGAGGGCCGCGACGCCGTCGCGGAGGTGCGCGCCTTCGCCGACAGGCTGGCCGGCGGCACCCTCTCCTCCCTGGAGGAGATCGATGCGATCCTGACCGAGAACCTGGAGAACTGGCGTCTGGAGCGTCTGGCGATCGTCGACCGGAACATCCTGAGACTGGCCGTGTACGAGTTCCTCCACGAGACGGAAACGCCTCCCATCGTCGTGATCGACGAGGCGATCGAGGTCGCTCGGCGCTTCGGCGGAGAGGATTCCTCCCAGTTCGCCAACGGAATCCTCGATGCCGTGCGCAAGAAGCTCGAGGCCGCCGGCGCCCTGCACGGGTAGGGTCCCGCCACCCCGGCCGGTTACATTCCTGTCATCCAGGCTTCGCGGGTGGCCGTATTTTTAATCCGGCCTAGATTTTACCCCGTACTGCGTCCACGACCCGACCGCGGCCCGCGCGCCGCCGTCGAAATGACAGTCGTGGTGCGCGGCGCGGAGGCTACAGATCCTGACGACGCATCACGTCCAACACCCGGTGCGCTCCCTCCGGAGCGCCTTCCATGTCTGACGAGCGGTCCGGCCGTCCGGAGAGGGAGCGCAGCCTGCGCGAGTTCGTCGCCGAGGCGGACGAGATCCTCGAGGCGCTCTCCGATGCCGTACGCGATCTGGAGGCCGTCTTCGAGGCGGGGCGACCGCATCTCGATCTGATCAACACCCTGTTCCGGGGCGCTCATACGCTCAAGGGCTTCGCGGGGCTCCTGGGCTTTCCGGAGATCGCGTCGCTCACCCATGCGCTCGAAGATCTCCTGACACGTCTGCGCCTGGGCGGATCACTCGACGGTGCCATCCTCGACCTTCTGCACGACACGCTCGACTCGCTGCTCGGTGCCGTGCGCGACCTGCGCTCCGGATCCGCGGCGTTTTCCGGGCTGGGTCCGCTGACCGACCGTCTGGCGCGCGCCGCCGCCGCAATCATCATCCCGCAGGACGATCGTCCGGGGACGACCGGCCTGCCGGAGAGGATCCGCGCCTCCCTGACCGAATACGAGGAGAGACGCCTCCGACAGTGCCTGTCGCAGGGATTCCACCTGGCGCTGGTGCGCGTTCGCCCCGACCCGCAGAGCCTGGAGGAGGATCTCCAGAACGTCGCGCGGCGCGTGGGCGAAGTGGGCGAGCTCATCAGCACGCTGCCGGTCGTCGGGGAACGGGACGAGAGGATCGCCTTCGATCTCCTCGTGGCCAGCCCGAGACTTCTCTCGGACGATGACCTGCCGCGGACCATCGTGGAGGATCGCCGCGTCGTCTCCGGTCCGTCGTCCGCCGCGACGGGAGAGGCCGCGTCGCCGGACGGATCCGCTCCGGGGACGGAGGCCGCCGCGGATCGGCGTGGAGCGACCCAGTCGCTCCGGGTCCCGGTGGCGCGTCTGGACGGGGTCCTGTCACAGGTCGACGCACTGTCGATCGCCCTCGCCTCCCTGGAGCGCGAGATCGCCGCCGTGCGCGAGGCGCATCCCGACGACCACAGCACGCGCCAGATGGGACCGCTGTTGCGGATCGTTCTGGCCCGGCTGCGCGCGCTGCAACGCGGCGCCATCGAGGCCCGCCTCGTCCCGCTCGATCAGGAGTTCCGCAAGGTCGGCCGCGCCGTGGCGCGGGCCGCACGGGCGTCGGGGAAAGAGATCGACCTCCACACACTCGGGGCCGACACGGAGATCGACAAGTCGGTGATGGATGGCCTCGCCACGCCCCTGATGCATCTCGTGGTCAACGCCATCGATCATGGGATCGAATCTCCGGAGGAACGCGAGCGTCGACGGAAGCCCCGACGCGGGCAACTCGTCCTGAGCGCCTTCCGGCGCGGCCCGTCCGTGGTCATCGACGTCATCGATGACGGGCGTGGCATCGCGATCCGGGAGATCGAGGCCGCCGCCGCGGCCCGGGGCTTGTGGCCCGCGGATCGCGAGATGAGCCGGGAGGAGGCGCACGAGATGATCTTCCGTCCCGCGTTCAGCACCGCCAGCCACGTCAGCACGGTGTCCGGTCGCGGCGTCGGCATGGACGTGGTCCGCCGGGCGATCAGAGCGCTCAAGGGCTCGATCGTCGTGCGATCGGCCGAAGGACGCGGGACGACGTTCACGGTCATGGTGCCGATCAGTCTGTCCCTGGTGCCCGCGATCATCGTGCGCTCGGGTGATCAACGCTTCGCCATCCCGATCGCCTCGATCCGCGAAAACCTGCGGCTGGATGGCACACGTGTGCGTGAGTCGGAGGGAGGTCTCCTGTACGAGCGGCAGGACGGACAGCTGCCCCTCCTGCGGCTGGACCGCCTCCTGTCCGGCGCCGGGGGAGGTGCGACCGACCGCGCGACGCTCGGGCGGTACGCAATCGTCGCCGGCGGCGAAGGGCGGAAGTTTGGAATCGTCGTCGACGGTCTCGTCCGCCGCCAGGAGGTGGTGGTCAAGCCGATCGGTCGCTTCCTCGGGGACCTGCCGGGAGTCGCCGGGGCCGCGGACCTCGGGGACGCGACCGCCGTTCTCGTCCTCGACCCCGAGACGCTCATGTCCGGAGACCAGAATGCCGACGTCGACGCCTGATGGCGATGCGGCCGTCCCCGGCGATGGCGCCCGCGATCACGTGCTGCTGTTCACGATCGAAGGGCGCGAGTTCGCCGTGCGGGTCGATACGGTCATCGAAATCATGCGTCATCGTGCACCGACACGGGTGCCCGGGACCGCTCCGGCGGTGGAGGGAATCATCCCGGTGCGAGGACAGATGGTGACCCTTCTCGATCTGCGCCGGTGCCTCGCCCTCCCGCCGCGCCCGTCCGGAGAGGCGGCGCAGGTCATCGTCGTCCGGTCGGCCGACGATCGGCTCGGGCTGGTGGTGGACCGGGTGTCGGGGGTCGCGCCCCGTTCGAATCAGGTCGCCCCCCTGGACATCGCCGCGCTCCTGCGGGGGATGTCATGATCGTCGTCTGCCCCGGCTGCGCGCGGAACTACCGGATCCCCGACGGCGGGACCGCACCCCGCCGTGTCCGCTGCGGGGGCTGCAACCGCGTCTTCGCGACGGAGGAGAACATCCACGCCGGCGGTCCGGGCCCCCCGGCCCAGGCCTCCCCGGCAGCCGCGCGCCCCCAGCAGACCGCCGGCCGGGCGGGACGCACCTCACCGCTCGTCCTGGTGGGGGACGAGGCTCGCGAGTTCCGTGACCTGGTGCGACGGACCCTGGAGTCCCTGGGGTGCCGCGTGGAGGTCACCGGTGACGGTGAGGCGGCCTTCCGCTTCGCGGTGGCGCACCATCCCGATCTCATGGTGCTCAACGTGTACATGACGCGACTCCTGGGCGTGGCCGTCTGCGAGGGTGTGAAGGGAAGCCCGGACCTCAAGAGAACACGTGTGGCCCTGGTGGGGTCGGTGTTCAAGTCGGACCGGTTCGTGCGGCACCCGGGGAATCTCTACGGAGCCGACGACTACTTCGAGGACGTGATCCCCGCGGCCCAGCTGCGGGCGCGTCTCGCGACTCTCCTGGGCGTCGCTGCCGCGCCGGCCGCCGCGGGGAGGCGTGCCGGTGCGACGGAGGGTTCCGGCCCCTCCCCCCTGGGAACCCCCTCCACGACAGAGGTTGGGGTGCTCTCGGCCAACGGGGCGGACGAACCGATCGATCCGCGCTCGGAGATCCACCGTCTGGCGCGGATCATGGTCTCCGATCTCAAGATCTACCATCCCCAGGAATTCAGACGCGCCGTCCAAGAGCGGCGCTTCTCGGAAGCGTTCCGCGAAGAAATGATCCAGGCCAAGGACCTCATCGGCCGGCGCTTCCCCGGCATGCCCGACAGGATGGCGGTCCTGGCCGAGGCGTTGAAGGAGCAGATCACCCTGGAGCGCGCCGCGGTCTCCCGCCCGTCCGCCGAATCGTCCTCGTGAGCGCGCCGCAGGACGTGGGGGATGCCCGCCCGGCGGATCTGATCGTCATCGGCTGCTCCGCCGGCGGTCCGCCGGCCCTCCTCGAAATCCTGCCGCGCCTGCCGCGCGGCACCACCACAGCCATCCTCGTGGCGCAGCACATGCCGGGACGCTTCACCACCCTGTTCGCGGAGCGTCTCGCCCGGCTCTGCCCCCTGCCGGTGTCCGAGCCGAAGGACGGGGACCGCCTCCTGCCGGGCACGATCTGCATCGCCGCCGGCGGACGACAGACCACGCTCGACCGCCTTCCCCCCGGAATCGTCTTCCACGTCAGGCCGCGGGGGCCGGCGGAGCGCTACGCCCCCTCCGCGGACCTCCTGATGGTCTCGGCGGCGGAGCTGTTCGGCCCGCGCTCCCTGGGCATCCTCATGACCGGAATGGGGGGGGATGGTGTCGAGGGGCTGCGCGCCATCAAGGATCGGCGCGGGCGGACCATCGCGGAGTCGGAGGAGACCGCCGCCGTGTTCGGCATGCCGCGCGAGGCGATAAGGGCCGGTCTCGCGGACCTGGTCCTGCCACGCTCGGAGATCGCTCTGGAGATGGCCCGCCGCTGCCGGCGCTGACGCCCCCCGCCCGGTGCGGGCTCGTCGCCATTTCACTGTCAACGAAGCGGTTACAGGATTGCACCGGCTTCGCGCGGGACCTATATTCGCGGAGATGAACCGGAGCCGGGAAGGGAGCCCCCGGGGCGGGGAGCGCGACGACCTCTCGGCGCGCGGCGAAGAACTGCGCAACATGTTCAGCCGGGCCCGCGCCTTCACCGAGGAGTTGCTGCGGGAGAACGAGCGTCTGAGATTTCGGGTCGCCGGTCTCGAGCGCGAGCTCGATCAGCCGGGCGGCAAGACCTCCTCCTCTCCATCCGAGTCGGTGAAGGAGCTCACCGAGCGCCTGCACACTCTGGAGAAGGAACGGGACGATCTCCTGGCCCGTTTCCGGCAGGTCGAGGCGATGAACCGCAGCGTGGCGGCACGCTATGAGGAGATCGAAGCGCAGAACAACCACCTGGCGAACCTGTACGTCGCCTCGTACCAGCTGCACGCCACCCTGAACTTCGCCGAGGTCCTCGACACGGTCCGGGAGATCCTGATCAACCTCATCGGCGCAGAAGGGTTCGCGATCTTCTGGGTGGACGAGAGGGGTGGACGTCTGCGCCGCGAGCTCAGCCAGGGGATGGGCACGAGCGTCCCCGAGAAGGTGCGGCCCGAGGATGGACCCCTCAAGGACGCCTTCCAGGGTCAGTCGTACTACGCCGATCCCCTCCCGGAACGGGCCGGCGTGGACATCGCGCACCCGATCGCCTGCATTCCGCTGAAAATCGGCACGCGCGTCATCGGGCTGGTGGCGCTCTACCGCCTTCTGCAGCAGAAGGACCGCTTCGAGCCGCTGGACTTCGAGCTGTTCACCCTCCTGGCGGGGCACGCCGCGACGGCCCTGTTCAGCTCCAAGCTCTACCAGAGGTCGGAGAAGAAGCTGTCCGAGCTGCAGGGATTCCTCGACCTGCTCACGGCCCCCTCCCCACAGGGGACCTGACACCGATGAGCGCCACGACCTTTCTCATCGTCGAGGACTCGCCCACGATGCGGCAGCTCCTGGCGTTCTCCCTTCGGCGGTTGAAAGACTGTCGGATCATCGAAGCGGTGGACGGCGTCGACGCCCTGAAGAAGCTGACGACGGAGCGCGTCGACCTGGTCATCACCGACATCAACATGCCGATGATGGATGGTCTCAAGCTGGTCACGCTCATCCGCGCCAACGCGCGCACGAAGACGCTCCCGATCGTCATCGTGACCACGGAAGGGGCGGAGGAGGATCGCAAGCGGGGCCTGGCGCTCGGAGCCAACGCGTACGTCCCGAAACCGATTCAGCCTTCCGTGCTGCTCAAGACGGTCGCCGCGCTGCTCGAGCATCCCCTCTCCTGACGCACCGCTTCGCGTGCTCCCCCGGAGTGCGCGCGGCGGGGTCCCTGCATCCAGTAGCAGAGCGCGAACAGGCTCCAGAGGGCCCGCCCGTGGTCGCGGGCCCGCGCGCAATGCTCGTCGAGCCAGGCCCGGGGGACGCCGGGATCGAGGCCCGGGAGTTCGTGGAGCGCGCGGGGTGACACGATCTCGCTGAACAGCGGCTGCAGAGGCCCCGAAAGCCAGTCACCAACGGGCACCTCGAAGCCACGCTTGGGGGCCCGCAGGACGTGGGGCGGAACCAGGTCCCGGATCGCCCGCCGCAGGAGACGCTTGCCGGAGAAAAGACCGAAGTGGGTCCGTGAGGGGAGCGACAGCGCCAGCTCCACGAGCGCGGGATCGAGGAAGGGTGCCCGGACCTCCAGAGCGTGGGCCATGCTCGTGCGGTCCACCTTGGCCAGCATGTCGTCGGGCAGGGGCAGGTCGACCTCGACGGCGAGCGCGGCGTCCAGCCCGCCGCCGAACCTCCGGTAGCGCTCCTCCAGGAGCGACACCCCGAGGTCCTCGTCCGGAACCGCCGGCCGGAGCGCCCGGCGGGCCCCCCGTCCGCACACCGACATCCAGGCGGTGTGGGCGGCGGCCAGATCGGTCGTCGCCCCCTCGAGGAGCCGCCTCGCCTGCCGCACGACGCCGGGCGTGCCGCCCCCCTGGCGCGCCGGCAGCGGGGACAGGAGCGCCGCCAGGGCCGCTGCGGCGCGCGGCGGCAGGCGCCGCAGGAGTCTGTGAGCCGCCAGGCCGCGGAACATGCGGTATCCGCCGAACAGCTCGTCCCCCCCGTCACCCGAGAGGGCCACGGTCAGGTCGCGACGCGCGGCCCGGGAGATGATCGAGGAGGCGAGGGCCGAGGAGTCGGCGAACGGCTCGTCGAGCCGCCCGAGCACGAACGGGATCTCCGCCCGCAACGCCGCCGCATCGACCCGCACCTCGTGATGCAGCGTCGAGAAGATTCCGGCGGTCCTGCGGGCCCGGCTCGATTCGTCGAAGTAAGGCAGATCCGGGATCCCCATCGAGTAGGTGAGAGGCGGCGCGCCGCGCGACAGGCGCATGCAGGCGACGACGGCGGTCGAATCGAGTCCTCCGGACAGGAAGGCGCCGAGCGGCACGTCGGCCTCCAGACGCCGCCGAACGGACTCCAGAAGGGTGGCGCGAACCGCGTCCTCCGGATGGTCGGGGACGCGGGAGCCACGGTGATCCTCCAGCCGATAATAGCGCCCCACCCTGGGCGCCTCGTCCGGCAGCACCTCGAGGTACGAGGCGTGCGGCAGCTTGCGCACGCCCCTGTAGATGGACCAGGGGGCCGGGACGAATCCGAATGTGAGATAGAGCTCGAGCGCCTCGGGATCGATCTCGAGCGGTACGTCGCCGTTTCGAGCCAGCGCCCCCAGCTCGGACGCGAACATCAGGAGCCCCGCGGCGATCGCGTAGTACAGGGGCTTCTCGCCGAAACGATCGCGCGCCAGGATCAGGCGTCGCCCACGCGGGTCCCAGTAGGCGAGGGCGAACATCCCGTTGAATCGCGGCAGGGCCTCCAGACCCCAGGCGTCGAGCGCCTCGAGCACGACCTCCGTATCGCTGTGCGAGCGGAAGCGCGCGCCGCGCGCTTCGAGCTCGCTGCGCAACTCGTACGCGTTGTAGATTTCGCCGTTGTAGACGAGCCAGGCGCCCGACTGCGAGCGCATCGGCTGCGCGGCGCGGCCGCTCAGATCGATCACCCTGAGGCGCCGGTGGCCGAGGCCGAGTCTCGTGGGGACCGGCGCTTCGCCGCGCCTCTCGCGCCCGGGGGTTCCCGACGGGTCGCTCCGGTCGGCAATCAGGATGACTGCCCCCTCGTCCGGGCCGCGATGACGGAGCGTCTCGGTCATGGCGCGCAGCGCCGTGTGCCGCACGGGGGCGCCGGACAGACTGAGGATGCCCGCCAGGCCGCACATTCAGGAGGCCCTCCGCGCGCAGGCCGGGGCCCCCTCGCGCAGATCGTGTCCCAGGGAGCGCAGGCACTTCGCGGTGGACTCCCAGGTGTGCAGCGCGGCCCAGCGGCGCGCCCCCTCCGAGAGACGTCGCAATTCGCCCGGATTGGAGAGGAGCCGATCGACGGCCTGGGCGAACGCATCCTTATCCTCCGCCGGGACCAGGAGTCCGCTCTCCCCCTCGGAGATCGCCTCGGGCACGCCTCCGGACCTCCCGGCGACGCTGGCGAGACCCAGGCTCGCCGCCTCCAGAAACGTCAGGCCGAACCCTTCCAGGCCGTCGTACTCTCCCGTAGCGCGGCTGAGCTGCACGAACAGAGTCGCGACGGCGTAGTGCGCCGCCAGCTCCTGTCTCGGGACGACGCCCGCGAAGCGCACGTGCCGTGACACGCATCGCTCGCGGGCCAGCCGCTCGAGGAATGGACGGTATGGTCCCTGCCCGACGATCAGGTACACGATGTCCGGATGGCGGGCCGCGAGACGCGGCAGCGCTTCGATCACCACGTCGTGCCCCTTCATCGGCACGAGGCGCGCCACCGACAGCAGCACGGGGCCGCGCGACAGGGCGTACCGGGCCCGCAGCTCGGCGAGAGCGGTCTCGTCCACCCGCGGCGCCGGCTCGACTCCCATGGGAAGCACGATCATCCGTCGGGCGGCGCCGGGGAGCAGTCGATCCACGAGCGAGGCGGTGAAACGGCTGTTGACCACGACGGTGTGCGCCCCGGAGAGGATCGAACGGGCCAGGGATCGCCAGGGGGCCCGCTCCGCGTAGTCGGCCAGATCGGCGCCGTGCACGAAGACGGCGTAGGGGAGGCGCCACACGCGGGCCAGCAGGCTCAGGGGGGCGCCGATCGACAGGAGCTGACCGCACACCAGGTAATCGAACCGGCGCCGCGCCAGCAGGAGGGCGAGATGGAGTCCCTCGAGAAGACCGCGCGCGACCCGGCTGATCGCTCCGCCGTGGGGCGGCAGCCAGCGACGCACGACCTCGACGGGAAGCGCAGCGTCGATCTCGGCGTCCCCCGGAGCGCTCGGCGCCAGCACGACCGCCTCGTCGCGCCCCAGGTAACGCGCCAGTGCATGGTACAGGGTCGCCTCGCCACCCAGGTGGGGCGGGAAGTCGTTGACCGCCAGGAGGAATGGGTGGTTCATCTCCGCCTCCTGCCGCCGCTCGCGACCGTCCCGCCCCCTGGGCCGGCTCTGCGCGCCGACCCCTCCAGGACGGCGACCACCATGAGGACCAAAGCACCGTGCACCAGGAAGATGACCGCTTCGGCGCCGTCGCCGCGGTGCAGACCCAGGGCGCAGAGCCCCAGTCCGAGCGCCAGGCTCAGGATCAGGACGAGGGCCCGCCTCGGATGACCGAGAAGATCGGTGAAGCGATGATGGATGTGGTCCCGCCCCACGTAATCGATCCACTGCTGAAAGCTGCGCACCCGCCCCGACATGACGCGGGACATCGTCGTCTGCAGCATGTCGTAGATGAGCACGCTGAAGATGAGCACCGGCGTGGCCAGCGACACGAGGGGATCCCCCTCGGCCCAGTCCTCCTTGATGGCGAGAGCGGCGAGCAGGAATCCGACGCTGGCGCTTCCCGAGTCACCGAGGAAGATGCGCGCGGGTCCGCCGAGGCGCAGGTTGTGCGGCAGGAACCCGAGGAGCGCCCCGCAGAGAGCGGCGCAGGCCGTCGCCAGACCCGTCTGGCCGCCGCCGTGCGCCACCAGCCCCAGGAGGAATGCGATGAGCGCGCCGAGCGAGCCCGCGAGACCGTCCATGCCGTCGATGAAGTTGTAGGCGTTCGTGATGCCGACGATCCACACGATCGAGAGCAGGACATTGCCGACGGCCCCGGCCGTCCCAGGCAGAAGATTGAGCCGCACACCGGCGGCGATCACGATCAGGGCGCAGGCCAGCTGCAGCACGAGACGCAGCCGGGCCGAGAGGCCCCGCGTGTCGTCGATAGCCCCCGCCAGCATCAGGGCCAGCGCCGAGGCGGCGATCGCGATCATCTCGCCGTCCACCCCGCCGGTCCGCCCCAGGGTCAGCACGAAAGCCGCGACGACCGCCACACCCCCGAGACGGGGTGTCGGTCGAGCGTGCCTCTTGCGCGCGTCCGGTCGATCGACAGCGCCGCCGCGGAGGGCGAGCAGCCGCACGAACGGCGTGAGACCGAACGCCGCGAGGAAGGCGAGCAAGGCCGATTCGAAGGGGCTCCCGGACGGCGGGCGCGCCAGCAGGATGATGCCGACGGAGAGCAGGGCTAGGACAGACACCGTTGCACCTCCGAGATCACCTTCTCGGCATCCGTGTCCGTGAGGGCGGGATAGAGCGGCAGCGAGACGAGCGTGCGCTGGGCACGCTCCGTGTTCGGGAAGGTCCCCTCGACGCGCGTCATCCGATGCAGTGGCCGGTACACCGGGTGCCGGGCGACGATTCCGGACTTCGCCAGGGATTCGATGAGCCGCCCGGCGTCGGGCACCCGCAGGATGTAACGGTACACCACGGGCTCCGTCCCTGCGGAGGACGCCGGCCGCTCGAGACCGAGGGGAAGGAGTCGTTCATCGTAGAGTCGCGCTAGCGCGCGGCGTCGGTCCAGGAATTCCGTCAGCCGCTCCATCTGGACCGCCGCCACCGAGGCGTGCAGGTCCCCCATGAGAGCATTGGTGCGCTGTCGATCGTCGTCCTTCTCGTCATGTCCGGCGAGATCGCGGACCTCGTCCACGGTCGCCGCACGGGGCGAGGCCAGACCGCCCCCGGGGCCGCCGCAGGTCAGGACCTTGGTCGGGGCGAAGGAGAATACCGCCGCGTCACCGCGCGCGCCGACCGGAGAGCCACGATCCCGCGCCCCGATGGCCTGCGCGCAGTCCTCGACGACCAGGATACCGAGCTCCCTGTACGGCTCCAGCGGCACCGGCTCGCCGAACGGATGGACGACGATGGCGGCGCGCGCCCTCCCGGGGGCGCGCCGGAGGATGTCCAAGGGGTCGAGGGCGAGGCTGTCCGACTCGATGTCGCACGGAAGGGGCACGGCACCCGCCCCCCGCACGGCGTGCAGGAGCGCCGCGCAGGTATAGCTCGGGATCGCCACCGTGTGGCCCGCGCCGATCCGGAGCGCCCGGAGCGCGAGCGTCAGCGCGGTCGTGCCCGACGACAGCAGCACGGCGGTGCCGCAACCGGAAAGGTCCGCGAGCAGCCTCCCGCCCCGGGACGCCTCAGGTCCGGGTGCGAGCCTCCCGGAACGCAGGACCCGCAGGGCCGCCTCCTCCTCCGCACGCCCCAGGAATGGGCGGGAATGCGGCACCCGGACCGGCGAGTCCGACCGCAAGGCCGCGACCACCCTCCCGCTCATGCGCCCCGCCGCCGGCGCGCCGGGGCCGGAGCCGCCGGGGCTCCCGTGACGTTGATGAACAGCCGCAGGGGCGCGAAACCCTCCGCCCATCGCACTCGCCCCTGCACCCCGCGGAAGTGCGCCGAGGCCTGGGCGATCTCGCAGATGGCCGTGCCCTCGATGCGGGTCTTCATCACCTGGCTGTGGTGGTGCCGCAGGGCCCCGATCTTGCGTTCGATCTCCTCGGCGATGTCGATGAACACCGTGGGCGTGAAGTTCACCGTGGTCGGCCCCTCGTAGAACAGGACGTTGCGTGCGTAACGCGTAGCCGAGACCGCCGCGCGCGCCACCTCGCGATGGTCCTGATGCGTGTCGTCCGGGTTGTTGACGAAGATGAAGTCCGGCCGGACACGACGCAGCACGCGCTCGATGCAGTCGATCAGGTGGCGCACGGAGGGCAGTAGCGTGTCGTGGTAGCCGCCCCAGTGCACGCGCCGCACCCCCAGGACCTTCGCGGCGCGGAGCTGCTCGTCGTGCCGCGTGCGCGCCCGGCCGCCGCGGGCCCCGTCGGTGACCACGAGCAGATCGATAGAGGCCCCCTTGCCGGCGTACTTGATGAGCGTTCCCCCGCAGCCGAACTCGATGTCGTCCGGGTGGGCCCCTATGGCGAGGATGTTCATGCCGCGACCTCGCGCGTTTCCCGGATCCGCTCGAGGCTCCCCGGTCCGCAATTCACGATCATGTCGATCGCCGACAGGTTGGCCTCGAACCCCGTGTAGGCCTGGGCATAGACGGGGTGCCGGAACGACTGGAACGACACTCTCACGCCGGCCGCGGCATAGGCGGCCATGTCCATGTAGGCGGCGCCCCCCTGACCGGCGAGATAGTCGGAGGCGCCGAAATGCCGGCACAAGGCAATCAGCCGCTCGTCGGCGCCTTCGGGCAGTCCCGGAACCTCCGACGCGAGCAGGAGGGGCGTGCGCACCCCGAGAAGGCGCGCGAGCAGCCGGATGACCTTGAGGTTGAGCGCCGCCAGGCTCGGATACGGCTCGTCGAAGATGGCGTCCATCTCCGGCAGGACCGTGTCCCTGAACGAACAGCGCGCGTGGTGGATTCGGAGCGCCTCGCGGTGCTTGCGGCGCCATGAGCCAATCTCGTCGATCTCCACCTCCCGGATCGTCATCGGGAAGCGGTAATGCACGGGGACGGTCAGCCACTGCCAGCCTGTGGCGGTGCGGATGCGGTTGCGGTTCTGCCATTCGTTCTTCTTGTACTGGACCAAGTCGAGAAGGACGAAGCGATCGACGCGGTCCATCTTGTCGAAGAAACCGAGCCACGGCAGGTACTGCGGCTGGTGGGCGGCGAGCCTCATGCCCCCTCCCTCGGCTCGGCGCCCGCCACCACGAAGATCGGGTTCCCGATCAGCCTGTAGGGATAGGCCCCCTCGACGTCGAGACGGTAGTAGGTCGGGTCCCGTGGCTCGTCCGGCACGATCCTCTCGAATGGGGGCGTGATACGGTCACTCCAGATCACCTCGCCCCGCCGCAGCAGGCGCGCGGTCACCTCATGACCGTCCCCGCCGGCAATGGCCAGACGCACCGTCAGGGGACCGATCCGGCGCAGAACGCCCCCCGCGCCCGCCGTCCTCCCGGCCCCCGCGGCCGCCTCCCATGCGACGAGGCGCAACGGAGGGCGATCGTACGGAGTCCAGCGCGCGTAGCAGCGTCCCGCGCGCAGCGCTTCGACCACACCGGCGTGCGTGCGCTCGCGTACGGAGCACACGTTCTGCAGGATGCGCAGATCGATGTCCTGCGTGGCCCGATGCTCGTCGATCTCGGCAATGGCGAACGGGGCGCTCAGGCGCTTCCCCTCCAGGTGATCGAGGAGAGCCCGGTCCCAGAGGCCCCCCGGCGGCAGCAGCATCTTGACCCCTTCCGGCAGGGCCCCGAAGGCGTCGGCGTCGGTCCGCACGACCATCTCGGGGTAGGGAGAGGTGGCGATGCGCAGGCCCAGCTCCTCCTTGTCGGCCGCAGCCTCCGGGTGCGCCCACGAGGTCAGCCCACCCAGCGAGCGCACGCGCTCCTCGAGACAGCGGAACGGAGCGTCGCCGGGGTCCACGCCGACCGGGCTCCATCTTTCGACCCGGAAGGGGAAGCCGGCGACCAAGATGGCGAGCGAGGCCGCA
This sequence comes from Candidatus Dormiibacterota bacterium, assembly GCA_035635555.1. NCBI lineage: Bacteria > Bacillati > Candidatus Dormiibacterota > Candidatus Dormiibacterota bacterium. The sequence goes on along the minus strand of DASQAT010000046.1, from coordinate 401,370 downwards.
CCGAGGAGTCCCTGGAGGATCGGCGCCCGCCTCCGCCGCAGCACGAACTTTCCGATGCGCGTCTCGCGGTAGCCTGGCTTCGCGAGGCGTCCCGTCGACCAGACGAGCGCCGCGGCCGGCAGGACGAAGAGCAGCGACCAGGGGCCGTACCGCCCCCCTCTGCGGTTCGCGGCGACCGGAAGATCCCGGAGGGCGTTCGAATCCTCGATGCCGATCACCAGGACGTGCCGGTGCCAGCCTTCGAGAGCCAGGGTGCGCTTGAGGAGGGAGCCGGTCCAGCGCGCGTACGGGCTCACCTCGAGACCAGGCAGCAGCAGCACCTCCGGAACCTGCTTCTCAGCGGCGGACAATGTCTCGAAGTACCGGTCGATGCCTCCCGAGAGGACCGACGCGCGCGACAGGGAGAGCCCGAGCACGTTGCCGATGGGCCAGGGGGCGTAGGTCACCTTCTCGAGGTAGTGATCGGTGATCACGAGAGCGTCCACTCCCGCCGTCCGCGCCGCCCGGGCCAGGTCCACGGGAACCGCCGCGCCGTCGGAGAGTGTCGTGTGCAGGTGGATCACTGTGACCATCTCCGTCACGGCGGGCGGAGCGGCGGCGGTCGACAGGTTCGCGGCCACGGACGCCGAAGGAGGCGGCCCGGCAAGGCAGGCGATCCCCAGGACGAGGAACGAGCGACGGGCCGTGGCGTCGATGCGGCCTCTCACCTCAGCACCTCGCGGTAGACGCGCAGCAGCGCATGCCCCATCCGCCCCGCGCCGAAGACGACGGCGCGGGAACGCGCGCGGCGCGCCAGGCTCGCGCGCAGCTCCGCGTCGTCCATCAGCCGCGCGATGGCGCGCGCGATCGCCTCGTCATCGCCGGGCGGGATGAGGAGACCCGCGCGACCCTCCTCCAGGACCTCCGGCATGCCGCCGACGTTGGTCGCCAGGACAGGAAGCCCGGCCGCCATCGCCTCGACCAGGGCGCGCCCCATCCCCTCGTTGCGCGACACCAGCGCGAACAGGTCCAGCGCCGGCAGGTAATCGGGCCCCGCCACCCAGGACGTGCTGACAGCGACCCGAGCCGAGGCTCCGGCGCGCCGCGCCGCATCGAGCAGGTCGTTCCTCAGCGGACCGTCCCCCGCGAGGAACAGACGAAGACGCGGCCGCGAGGACGCCGCGAGCAGGAAGCCCTGCAGGAGGTCGTCCACCCCTTTGATCGGCTCGAGACGGCAGAGCGTGCCGACCGCGAACTCGTCGTCACGCAGCCCGAGGCGCTCCCGGCACGCCGAGCGCCTTTTCGCCGACGTCCGGAACGGCCGCAGGTCGATCCCCGAGCGCACCACCGTGAACTGGCCGGGGCGCCCGACGCCCCTCGCGAGGTGCTCCTCGGCACCGCGCCAGGACAGGACGATGTGCCTCCGCGCCAGGGGTGCGAGGAGTCGCTCGGCGAGAATCACCAGGCGGGTGCCGATCGGGCCGTGGTACCCGTAGAACAGGTGACCGTGGGGCTGGTGGACGACCGGGACACGCGAGGACAGGGCCGCGGCGAGGCGGCCGAGCGCGCCCGCCTTCGATGTGTGAGTGTGGACGATATCGAAATGTCGGTTCCGCAGGAGTCTGAGGAGGAACAGGAGCGCCCCGACGTCGTGCCTGGGAGACAGGTCGCGGCGCAGGTGCGGGACATCGACGATCTCGAGTCCGGCCAGCCGTCGTGCTTCGACGAGGAGCGGGCTCGATTGGCGCGTCGGTCCGCAGGCGATCGTCACGCGATGGCCCCGCCGCGCGGCGGCGATCGCCTGGAGCAGGGTGCAGTCGGACGAGCCGCCGCGATCAAGACGGGTGATCACGTGCAGGATGGAGAGGCCCGGGAGGACGGCGCGGAGGGGCCGCCGGAGCCGATCGCCGATCACGCGCCGGGCGCCTCCGGCTGGAATCGGAACGGCCATGCTGCGGCGTGCAGATGGGTTCACAGCACCTCCTCCCGCGGCAGGCGGATCCGCAGGGCCGCCTCCGCCTGCCGGCAGACCTCCTCCGGCTCGATCGCGCGCAGGCAGGTATGGTGCCAGCAGCGGGCCCGGTTGCAGGGGGAGCAGGGGAGCTCTTTGCGCACCACGCGGTCGGCGGGGCCCCGCGGAGCGAAGCGGAGCGGATCGCTCGGCCCCATGACCGACACCGTCGGCACACCCAGAGCGGCCGCGACGTGCAGCGGGCCCGAGTTGTTCCCGACGAACAGGTCGCATGCCGAGACGAGGGCCATCATCTGGCGGATGGGGATGCCGCACGTCAGGAGGGCGTCGGGCGTCGCCGCGGTGATTCGATCCGCCAGGTGCTCCTCACCCGGGCCGCACAGCACGATACAGGCGGCGCCGGTCCTCTCGGTCAGTGCGGTGATGACCGCGGCGAAGCTCTCGGGCGACCAGCGCTGGCTGGGATAGAAGGCCCCGGGGTGCACGGCCACCCGGGGCGAGGCAGCTCCCAGGGAGGCCAGGCGGGCCTGCGCCGCCCCGCGCTCCTCCGCCGAGACGTAAAGGTCCGGCCGGAGCGCCTTCGCGGGAACACCGAGCGAGTCGAGGAGGGCGCGATTGAGATCGACGATATGCCGCCGTCGTTCGGCGCGCGGACCGCGCAGGCTGAAGCAGGCCTGTCGTCCCGCCGCCCGGAATCCCGCGCGCAGATGCGCGTGGGTCGCGCGGGCCAGGAGAGCGCCGCGCAGCTGCTCGTCCGGCGTGAAATCGATCACCAGGTCGAACCGTCCCGCCAGCCCCTCCGGAAGCCGCGAACCGGTCAGCGGAACCAGATGGTCCACGGCCGGATGCTGGCGCAGGAGCTCGATGGGCGCCGTGGGCGCGAGGACCGTGATCTCGGCCTTGCGGAAATACGCTCTCAGGTCTGTGAGGGCGGGGGTGGTCAGCGCCATGTCGCCGATCCGGTCGGTTCGCAGCACCAAGAGGCGCGTGACGCGCGACGGGGCCGGTGGACGACGTTCCCGGTGACGGAAGAGACCGGAGAGATGCAGGACGGGTGCGCGGAGCGCGAGGAGGATCGAGCGCGCCGCACGACGCAGCCGGTCGGCGATCATGCGGTCGGGGGGACGGATCGTCTGCAGGCGCACGTGCCCGCGGGGATCGATCATCGCGGCCTCCGCGCGAATGCGACGATGGCGTCAGTCAGGAGCCGCCCGCAGAGCGGCGAGAGGCAGAAGGCGACTGCGTCGATCGCCCGCTTCGCAGGGGTGAGCGCGCACAGGTCGGCGCGAATCTCGATCGACTCGAACCCTCGCCGTCGCAGGACCTCGCGCAGCGTGAACGGGCTGAAGTGACTGAGGTGAGGCTCCCGCGCGCCCTCCTCGTAGAGGGGCAGGGGCCGCCCGCGCGCGACGCGGTAGGCGGCGCGCATCGGCAGGTTGTCGAGGTTCGGCACCGCCGCGACCAGGAGACCTCCCGCACGCAGGCGCCCCCTCGCGGCGTCCAGCAGGTTCGTGGGGGAGACCAGGTGCTCCAGCACGTGCCACAGTGTCACGACGTCGAAGGGCCCTCTCAGCCCGGACACGGCCGCCAGATCACCCACCGCCACGGGACGGCCGAGTCGCTGCGAGGATCGGCGCGCTCCTTCGGGCGAGAACTCGATCCCCTCGACGGTCCAGCCGGCGTCGCGCGCCACTTTCAGGAACAGACCGTCGCCGCATCCCGCGTCCAGGAGAGCGCCCCTTCCCCGGCGCGCCTCGAGCAGACGCAGACGCCGGCGCCACATCCGGATCCGGGCCCGTTCCTCCCGCCGCTCCTGCCAGGGCTCGTAATACGCGGCACCGTACGAGGCATGGTCCACGGCGCAAGGCGGCACCGGGTCGACGAACACCAGCGCGCAGGCGGAGCAGCGAACGGTCGCGTGCTCCTGGTCGGCTCCCCGGGAGGACCGATCGAACATCCTGGCCTCGAGACCGCCGCAGCAGGGGCACGGGCGGTGTGCGCGGGTCCGTGATGGGGGTGCGTCGCGTCCCTCGGCTCCGGTGCGCGGAGCGCCGCCGGCGCGACCGTCCGGTTCGTTCATGGCGTCGCCTCCCGCGTGTGCCCTCCGCGTCCTTGGCGGGGCGAGCCGGGCACCCGTGCCGCCGGGGACGCAGGAAGGATCTCCTCGTAAACCGCCAGGATCTCCGCGACCATCCTCTCGATGCCGAAGACTTCGCGGGCCCGCGCGAGCCCGGCCTCGGCCAGCCGCTGTCTGGCTCCCGGATCGCGCGCCAGCGCCGCGGCCGCCCTGCCGAGGGCCTCCGGGTCCCGTGGGGGGACGAGGAGCCCGCTCCGGGTGGACTCGATGATCTCCGGCACCCCCCCGACCGCGGCCGCCACGACCGGCACCGAGGCGAACAGGGCCTCGATGAGCGCGCGTGGAAGAGCCTCGTGACGCGAAGGATGAAGGAGCAGGTCGAAGCCCCTCAGAAGGCTCGCCCCGTCGGGACGGGCGCCGGCGAGACGCACCGCGCCCGACATGCCGGTCGCCGCGGCGCGCAGCGACAACGTGTGCGTCCAGGGGTCGCCGGGATCGACCGGGCCGAGAAAAACGAGAAGCGCCCCCGGCACGACGCGGCGAACCGCCGCGAACGCCGTGAGGGCCTCATCACGCCCCTTGTCCTCCTCGACGCGTCCGACCACGCCGCAGACGAAGGCGTCCTGGGGCAGGTCGAGACGGATCCGCGCCTGCGGGCGCGTCAGGAAATCGATGGGGGGCAGACCGGTCGGCACGACGCGCGTCCTGCGCGAGTCGCGCACTGGCGAGCTGCGCGCGGCCGCGGCGCGCGACACCGCGATGATCCGGTCGCTCAGCCGGACCAGGACACGGTCGGCGAGCACGGAGGATGGGCGCGAGGCGCGCACGTGGAAGACGTGCCGCCGGCCCGACAGGCGCGCCGCGCAGCCTCCGTACAGCGCCGTACGGGGCGAATCGCTGTGCAGGAGGTCGATGCTCCGACCGAGGACGAGGCGCCGCAGCCTGACGAGCGTCGCGATCGCCCCCCACCCCGCGCCCCTGGCGAATGCGGGCAGAGCGATCGGGGTCCACTCCACACCCGAGCGTTGCAGCGCCTCGGACAGAGTGCCGGGTCCGGGGACCACCACCAGGGGTCGGACGGAGGTGCCGAGCAGAGCCTCCGCCAGCTCGCAGAGGCTCAGCTGACCGCCACCGAACAGGTCGGAGCGGTCGCTCAGGAAGGCCACTCTCGCCTCAGGCGGCGTGGCGCGCATGCATCGCCTCCTCGTACAGGTCCTCGACGCGTCGCGCCATCGCCGCGGCGCGGAAGCGCTCCTCGACGCGCCGGTGTCCCTCGGCGCCGAGGGAGCGCCGGTTCTCCGGCCCCTCGAGGAGCCGGGTCACGGCGCGCGCCAGGGCCGCGGCGTCTCCCGGAGGGACGAGGACGCCGGTCCTGCCGTCCTCCACGACCTCGGGCAAACCGCCGACGCGGCTCGCCACCACCGGGATCCCCGCGTCCATCGCCTCGATCGCCGCCAGCCCGAATCCCTCCCGCGCGATGGAAGGGACGACGAGCAGGTCGAACGCCGGCAGAAGAGAACGCGCGTCGCGGCGCTCGCCCAGGAACAGGACCCGCGGCCGGCGCCTTAGACTCGCCGCGAGCGACTCCAGCGCGGGGCGATCGGGACCGTCTCCGATGAAGACGATCGTCGGAAGCGGTCGATCGGGCGGCAGATGCTCGAGCGACCGCAACAGGACCGCCTGGCCCTTGTGCGGTGCAAGAGAACCGAGACACCCGACGATCGGCGCCGCCGGGTGCCCGATGGCCGCCCGGGCCGTGCCTTCGCTCGATGCGGGGGCCGGGTCGATGCCGTTCGGGACGATCAGGAGCAGCGACGACGGAACAGCGAGATCGTGCCGGGCATGCTCGGCCACGGCCCTTGAGCAGCACAGGACGCGCCAGGTGACGCCGGCCAGCAGGCTCTCCAGCCGACGGTGTCTTCGCCGCAGCGTGGTATCGATGGTGTGCAGGTGATGGACGGCGATCGGAATTCCGGCCCACCATGCCGCCGCGCGTCCCAGGACCCCGGCGAAATGACCGTGCGAGTGGACGATGTCGGGCCCCATCTCGCGGAGAGCGTGGGCCGCCTTCAGGATGTCCCGCGGACGGTAGCCGGTGGCGCCCAGGACCCGCACGCGCACGTCCGCCGCCTCGATCTCGGCCGCCACGTGGCCGGCGCGGACCGCGCACAGGACCCCGACCTCGAAGCCACGTTCGCGTGCGTGCCGCGCCAGCGAGGCGACGACGTGCTCCAGCCCCCCGGTGTCGAGAGCCTCGACGAGGTGGACGACCCGGAGCGGACTCATCTCGTCCCCCCCCCGGCCCCGAATCGGGGCTCGGGCCCGGACCCTCGCTCCGGAGCGGGTCTCGCCACCGCGTCACCGGCCGCGAGACCGGCGTCCTTGGCCGTGGCCTGGGGATTGAGAAGCCTGCGGGCCCGGTGCTCGTACGTGTGCCGGGCGAGGACCTCGGCGCGCCCGCGGCGAGCCACACTTTCGCGCAGGTGGTCGTCTCGCAGGGCCTTCTCCACCTGCGCCCGCAGCTCCTCCCCGGATGAGAACGCCGCCAGGTGTTGTCCTTCGGTGAACAGCCGCAGGACGTCCCCCTGGCGATCGACCACCTGGTAGGCGCCGCAGGCGAGGATTTCGAATACCCGCGTGTTGGCGAGATCGCCCGAGGCATACTCCGGCCCGAACGAGCCGTAGTGAATGTTCACGGCCACGCGGCAGCGCGCGTAGAGCAGCCGCCACGTGGACGGCCGGAGCACGCCTCCGCGGATCATCGGGGCCACATGGGGGTCGTCCGCCGCGCGCTCCCAGCCCGGTCCCCAGACACCCACCGGCAGTCCGCGCAGGAAACGGAGCAGGATCTGGCGCTCGGGGTAGTGCGATCCGACGAAGACGACCTCGGGGCTCACGGCACCGGATGATCGGCGTGACCAAAGGTCCGAGTCCGCCCGATCGCCCGGCTCTTCGGGTCGATGCGAGCGGGGATCGCAGCCGAACGGCAGCCACACCGCGTTGCGATGCCCGGCTTCACGATGACGCCTCGCGGCATAGGACGAACCGAGGAAGAAGGCGTCGTAGCACGGGGAGACCGCGAGCCCTTCATGGAACTCGGCCGGGAAGTCGGAGAACCAGTTGACGCAACGCGTCCCCTCGCTGCGGATCGCCTCGATCGTCCGGCCCTCGAGGACCATTCCCTGGTTCACGATCACGAGCTCGGGGCGCTGGCGGCGGACGAGCCCGAGCAGACGCGCGTTGAGACGATTGCGGTCCAGCCGGTCCAGGAGCGGAATCCTGGCGCGCAACCGGCCCGGCAGGAGGAAGGCGCGGTGGTCGAACAGGATGACCGTGTGCCCCAGCCCGCGGAGGGCCGACGCCAGGTACTCGGGAAGCGCCTCGAAGAGGGGGTTCAGGGCGCCCGACAGGATGACTCTCATGCGCCCCCCCTGGGTCCCGGGACTTCCGCCGGCTCCGGCTCGGCCCGCAGACGCCCCGGGAGGAGGGCGGCGGCGAGGTCCTCGAGGTCCTGACGCAGGAGCGCGCCGGCCAGGAAGGCGACGAGGATCGTCACGCTGCAGAGCAGAATCCCTTCCGGGAGAAGCCGGAACAGCGCCTCGAGCCGCGTCGCCGCGACGAGGTCCTGGTCCCCCGAGAGCGCACGCGTGATCGTCGCCGCGACCAGTCCCGCACCTGAGGCGAGAATCGGTCCAGGCAGGTTTCGCAGGGCGGTCCCTGCAAGACCGGGGCTCGCTCCGCGCGCCCCGATGGCCAGGACCACAGAGGCCAGGGCCGCGCCGCACAGGGCCGCCGATGCCACCCCCACGGCCCCCCAGGCGGGAGACAGGAGGATCGCCAGCGCGACGCTGAGCAGGGAGCCCGTGAGCGCCGCCAGCGCCTCGGGTCCCGCCCGGCCACAGCCGCGCAGGACCAGACGCAGAGGTGAAGCGACGAACCCGCACAGGAGCGTCAGGGCGAGCAGGCGGGCCGTCGACGCCGCGACCGGGGGAACGTTCTGTCCGGTCCACGCCTTCAGAATCGACCCGGCATCGAGAAGGACGAGCGAGGCGCAGGGTATCGCCAGGAGCGCGACGTAGCGCGTGGCACGCTCTACGAGCGCGCGCAATCGTGCGGCATCGCCGAGCGCCGCCAGGCGTCCGGCGATCGGCTGGATCACCGGAAGAGGCAGAGCGGCGATCTGCAGGACCCCCGCGACCCGCGCACCCAGGTCATAGAGTCCGGCCGGCGCAAGACCGGCGCCAGCCGCCAGGATCAGCCGCGGGGCATGCGCCGTGAGAATCTCGGAGGCTCGGACGATTTGAAGTTTGAGTCCGAACGAAAAGAGGTCGTGCCACTCCTCGCGGCCGGAGAGGAACGGCACCACCCGCAGGCCGGGAACCAGGCGGTGCGCCAGGCGGGCCTCGACGAGCGACGCCCCCGCACCCACCAGGAGCGAATTGACCGCCATGCCGGAGAGGCCCCAGCCCGAGGCAAGCGCAGCGGCCGCCCCCATGCCCTCCACGAGCGAGGCGGCGGCGCCGATCCGGCCCAGGGCGTCGATTCTCTGCGCTCCCGACACCACCCCGCGGTAGGCCGAAAGGGTCGTGCGCAGGAGAACGGTCCCGAGCGTGCAGCCGAAGACGGTCCGGGCATGGGGGGCGAGCGGACCGGCCGGCGCCACGATCCCGAGCGCGGCCGGGCCAAGGAACAATGCCAGGCAGGCCACGACGGTCGCGATCGCGAGATGGAAGCCGGTCCCCGCGGCCAGCGTCCGGTTGAGCCTGGCCACGTCGGACAGGGCGATCGACTGGGAGGTGAACCGCGTATAGGAGGAGCCGACACCCAGGTCGAGAAGATTCGTGGTGTGCGCCAGAGACCACGAGGCGGCCCACATCCCGAGACCCTCGAGGCCGCACGTGCTCACGATGAGAGGCGTGAGGACGAGACCGACCAGCGCCGACGTCAGAGATTCCACGCCGCTCCAGGCGACTCCGCGCGCGGCGGCGCGCCGCTCGACGGAGACCGGCGCCCGGCGCCCAGGGTCTGGCACGCGCGGCGGCGTCACGGGGTCTCCGACGCGAAGGAGAGCGAGGCGACGACCAGCCCCGTCAAGAGCCAGAACGGCTCCATGATCCGGATCAGCATGAACGTGTTGGTCCCGACCGAATGCCCGAGGAGCCCCGCGAGTCCCGCGGTCATCCCCAGTCCGAGGGCGCGGTGCAGGGGATCGGGAAGAGTCAGGTAGGCGCGGTGGAAGCTCGTGGCGGCCGAGCCGACAAGGAGGAAGAAGGCCAGCAGGCCCAGGGCGCCCAGCTCCACCAGGATGCGGAAATACTGAGCGTCGAGAAATCCGTAGCCGGTGATGCCCCACCCGGCCAGCGGGTGCTGCACGAAGCCTCGCAGCGCGTCGCCCCAGGACGACAGACGGGCCGATGAGGACGGATCGAGCTTCAACCGTCCGGCCTGAGCCGACGGGTCCTCGCCCTGGAATGTGTACAGGACACGATCTTCGATGCTCTTCGGATGCACGAAGAACAGGAGGGTCGAGGCCACGATGACGGCGCCGATGAGGGTGCGTCTCTTCGGGCTCAGGAACACCAGGATGAAAAGCGACGCCGACAGTCCGATCCAGGAGCTGCGCGACAGGGTCGCCAGGAGAGGCGGGATCACGAACAGGGAGAGCAGGGCGGAGGCGCGCCTGAGACGGCGCATCTCCCCGGGCAGAGTGAGGGCCAGCGCGCAGGCGACGCTGAAGACCAGCACCAGGTAGCCGCCCAGTGTGTTGGGTTCTCCCTCGGGTCCTTCGAAGGGGGCCGACGGGCGGACCCCCGAGGGGATCTGCCACCAGGCGTAGGCGGCGATCAGCGCCGCGGTGACGAGGACGGCCAGGAGAAGCCGGCGGAGCTGCGCCCCCGTGCGGACGTAATTCACGGTGATGAAGAAGATGATGAAGTACTCGACGTATTTCGCCACGAAGCACAGGCCCAGGAGAGGTCGCACGCGCCCGGTCTCGATACCGATGAGCGTCGAGAGCAGGCAGCAGGCCGAGAAGGCGAAGATGCAGACGTTCAGGCGCGTCCGCCGAATCGCCCCGAGGTCCTTGTGGATCGCCATGCGCGCCACCCACGCGAAGCCCACGAGGAGCAGGACCAGGTCCTCGGTCCTCAGGATGACCGAACGACTTCCCTCCAGACCGCCGCCGCCGGCTCCCCCGAGAGGGAGCTCCGGCGACAGGAGCATCGACGCGATGAGGATGACCAGCCCGGCCTCCGCGTGCAGGAGGGTCGCCAGAAACAGCACGGCGGCCACGGTCGCGACGACCGGCACCTCGAGGGGAGCGCGGGTCACCCAGAGCGACAGGACGAGAAGCGATCCCAGGAGACCTGAGAGGAGCGCGGCCTTCCGGGCCGGGAGGGCGCCGACGGCGCCGGGCGCGGCGGACACGATGCTACCGTTCGCCGCCGGCCGCCTTGGCCTCGGGGCGGCCAGCGGGAGCCTGGCGGGGCGCCGTGTCCCCTCCATCCTGCGGCTGTTTGTCGTAGCGCTGGTAGATGTACTGCATCTCCGCGGTGTAGGTGCTGACCTCCGCCTTGACATCGTTCAGCACGATCCCGCGGATGGCGGCATGCACGTTGTCGAGATGCGTCTTGGCCCTCTTCAGGACGGCCCGGCCGATCCGCCCGAGCTGGTAGACCAGGATCACGCCGTCCACACGCGTCGACAGGACCACGGCGTCGGTCACGGGGAGAATCGGCGGCGAGTCGATGAGGATGACGTCGAACCTCGAGGCCACTTCGACGATGAAATCGGAGAACAGGGGAGACGCCAGGAGCTCGGAGGGGTTCGGCGGCAGCGCCCCCGCGGTGAGGATCCGGAGATTCTCAAGACCCGCGGAGGTGAGCATCGAGCGCATGTCGACGCGCCCGAGAAACACCTCCGAGAATCGGTGCAGGACGTCGTCCAGCCGGTTCATGCCCAGCACGACGTGCGTGAACCCGGGCTCGCGCGGGACGCCGAACAGGCGGCTGAGCGAGGGGTTTCTCAAATCGCAATCCCACACCAGCGTCTTCATTCCCATCTGGGCCATCGCGACTCCCAGGTTGGCGACGGTCGTGGATTTGCCTTCGCTGGGGGAGGCGGAGGTGAACAGGAACGTGCGGCCCGCCTTGCCGATCCGGGAGAACTCGATGTTGGTGCGCAGCGAGCGGAAGGCCTCGGCCGCGGGCGACTGCGGCGCGAACTGCGTCACCAGGGCGCCGAGACCCTCCAGGTTCGGGTCGGAGGCCAGGGCCGGGTTGCGCTGCAGGATGTCGCGTCGCGTGGCGTCGGGGTCGATGTGCGGCACGACGCCGATCACCGACAGGCCGAGGTACTGCTCCACGTCCTCGATGCTGCCGATCGAGGTGTCGAGAGTCTCCGCCAGGAAGGCCGCCACCAGCCCGAGGAGCAGACCGACGATGAGACCGACCAGCGATCGCAGGAGCCTCCCCGGCGCGTGTCTCGGGACGGCGGCCGTCGCCTCCTCGACGACGCTCAGCTCCTGCACCTTGTCGGCCTCCTTGATCAGGGCCTCCTGATGCTTGCGCATCAGCATCTCGTAGGCTTCGGCGTTCACCTGGACCTGGCGCTGCAGCTCGAGCAGCGTCTGCTCGGCGCGCGGGAAGCGGGCCAGCTTCGAGGTGAGCTCCCGCTTGCGGCCGCGCATCAGGTCGAGGGCGGTGGTCGTCTCGCGCCGCAGCCGGCCGGTGAGCACGTCGATCTGGTCCTTGATGGACCGGATTTCGGGGGCATCGTCCTTCATGAACGCGAGGAGCTGTCGCTTGCTGTCCTCGAGTCTCGCGAGCTCCTGCCGCAACCCGCCCAGCCCCTCCTCCGGCAGGTCGACCAGGAGCAGTTCGGGCGAAGAGCCCGGATCTCCGGGGTGGGCGAGCAGGTCGCTCAGGTGCTCCAGTGCGACCAGCCGCGCCTCGGTGTGCGCGGCCTCGTCCTGGAAGTACTGGATCTCCTTCGCGTCGGGCATGCTCGCTCCCACGTTGGCTTCCTTGAAGCGGGTGAGCTGTTCCTCGGCGGCCCGGAGCTTCGCGCTGACTTCGGCGACCTGTCTCTCGACGAACTCGCGCGCCTCGATCGCCTGGCGGTTGCGCTCGAACGTGTGCCCGATGATGTATTCCTGCATGACCGCGTTCACGAGCTGCACCGCCTCGTCCGGTCCAGGGCAGGCGCTCCTGATCTCGATGAGGCTGGTGTTGTCGATCGGCTTGGCCGTGTAGCTGGCCAGCATGGCATCGAGAGCCGCCGATAACGTCTTGTCGGCCAGGACGTTCTCGATGGTGGTGGAGACCGGGATGCGCCCGAGACGCTGCGCCGCCTTCAGGGCCACGGGCCTGCTGGTGATGATCTGCGCCTGCGTGGCGAGGTCGTCCCCGGGGCTCCAGGTGAAGGCCTCCAGGAACAGACCCGTGACGCTGTCCGTGCGGCTCCACTTGACGCGCGCCGTCGCTTCGTAGACGGACCCGGCGCGTGGCGTCAGGAGCAGGGTCAGGAGCCCCAGCGCCAGGCAGCACCCGGCCACGATCTTCCATCGACGGCGCAGGATCCGCAGATAGTCCTGAAGGTTGAGATCGTACTGGGCGCTCATGTCAGTTCTTCCTGAAATTGTCGATGATGTAGATCGACTCGATGATGCCGAGCGCCGGCGCGATGATCGACATCACCTCCTGCAGGGTCACTATGGCGCGCCGCGGCACGAACACGATGTCGCCCGGCTGCAGCGCCACGTCCGCCTTCATGTCCGCTTCCTTGAACATCTCCTTGAAGTTGGCGAGGGTGATCGCGGCGTGGCCGTCCGGGCCCCGCTTCAGAACGACCACCCCCTTGAGGTATCCCTTCTGGGTGAAGCCCCCCGCCCGCGAGATCGCCTCGACCAGGCCCATCTTGTCGATGATGTTGACCACCCCCGGCTGGTTGACCTCACCCAGGACGAACACCTTGCGGTTGCCCATGGAGAGCGACGGGATGAAGATCAGATCGCCGTTCGACAGCCACGGGTCATCGGTCTCCTCCCCCTGGAACACGGCGCGGAACAGGTTCAGCTCCCGGCGCTCGCCGGTGGGGCGGATGAACTGGATCCGCATGACATCGGCCTCCTGGGCCGGACCGCCGTGCGCCGACAGGAACGACACCAGCCGCGTCGGTCCCTCCAGGGCCCAGTTCCCGGGGCCGCTCTCGGCCCGCGCGGTGGTCTTCACCTCCCCCATCAGGCTGACGCGATGCCCGGCGTACTTGGTGATCAAGAGCTCGATGTGGGTCTCCTTGTAGATGGTGTGGAAGCGCGCCTCGAGGTCCTTCTTGAGATCGACGATCGTCCGGCCCGCCACCTGCATGGACCCGATTCCCATGACCGGCAGGAACGCCTCGCCGTCGGTCTGCACCGTCAGCTTCAGCTCGTCGATCTTCTGGCCGTTCCAGACCCGCAGGCTGAGCACGTCTCCCGGACCGAAGCGGTAATCGGCGGCGGGCGCGATCATCTGCTCCTGCGGCGCCGGGGCGGCGGTCCCTTCCTGCGCGGCCACGACTCCCAGGGCGCACAGCAGGACCGCCACGACCAGCGACACCGCGCGCAGGACCCGGCGTCCCCGCCGGACAAGGGCGCGCCGGCTTGCGGCAGCGGGGGTATCGAATGAGGGGTCGTCGATGGGCATGCGGCGGCCGTCGCGCTCGACGGCGATCACCCTTCCGAGCAGATCCTCGCGCAGGACGCCCGTGTCGGGGGCGCTCTCCGCATCCCCCTGCAGCCTGTAGATCCGTCGGCCTGTTCCCATTTCGACGTCGATCAGGCGGTGCAGGACGAGTACGCTTCCGGCAGAGCGCGCCAGGACGAGCTGTCCCGGGCGGGGGAGACCGAGGAACGGCGCGACCACCGCGACATCCCCCTCGACGAGCGCCGGGCGCATGCTCCGGCCGCGAACCGGGACGAGCATTCCGTGGCCGTCCGAAAGGAGGGCCTCGAGAACCGGAAGAGCGTCCCGTTCCACGCTCACACCGCCACCCGCTCCGCCGTCGTCCCTGAGGCGCGCTGGCGGATGTGCAGAAACGGCGCGCGCGCCAGGTCGATCACGCGGCGGTCTCCCTGCCCCTCACCCGAAACGGAGGCGGTGATTTCTACCCGCGGCCGGAAGTGGTTGTCCTCGTTCAACGACACGACGCGGGCCAGGTCACCGCTGGACAGCTCGACCAGGCAGCCGATGGGGAAGATGGGAACCGCCTTCAGGAGGGCGCGGAACAGCGTGGGGCTGAAGCGGCGCCCGTGCTGCTCCATGACGAGGGACGTCACGTCATGCAGGTCGATCGGAAGCCCGTTCCCCACCCCGTGGCGGTGCAGCTCCACCAGGCAGGCGAGCGCCACCACCTGGGAGCGCTGGTCCGCGCCGGCGCGCTCCTCGACACTGGGGAGATCGAATCGGATCAGGTGGTGCACCGATCGAACGGCCTCCGTCATCCCCGCTGCCTCGGCACCAAGCGATCGCAGGACCGCTCCAGGCTCGAGGCGGGAACCGGTCGGATCGACCGACTCCTCGGAGGAAACCGCCGGCATCTCGGCTTCGGGATCGGTCCCGGCCTTCACCATTCCGGCGTCGTGGAGCAGGGCCAGGAGGACCAGGCGTGTGTCCTCCGCGTTGCCAAGCGACGCCCAGATGCGCGACGCGATGAACCCGGAGTTCACGGAATGGCTGGCCAGCTGGAAGCCGCCTGCCGGCGCCAGGAGAGACGAGAGCGGCGCGTCCCTGGCCGAGCGCGCAGCGATCACCTGGGCGAGCGCCAGGACGCGTTTTCCGTCGGCCGGGCGCGCGGAGCGGCTGTCCTTGAGAATCTGGGCCAGTGCCTGCGCCTCGGCGAGAGCCGGCTCGGAGGGTGTCTCCGGGGCGGCCGTGCCGCCGACACCACGCGATGAGGTGTCGCGTGAAGCCGCGGCGCGCGGGGTCTCGCCGGGCACCCGGGGTCCATCTTCGGTCGACGCGGGTCCCGCCCCGGCGTGCACTTGGATCTCTCTCAGGGTCCGCATCGGTCGCTGGGCACCGGGCAGGGTCATGACGTCCTCGACCGAGACCTGGCCCTGCGCCACCCGGCGCCAGCCTTCCTCCCGCAAACGCGGAAGCGACAGTGTTCCCGCCTCGGGATCGACGAACTCCTGCACGCCGGTGAGGCCGGCGCTGCCGGTGCGGGAGCAGTCGGCGCAGCCCTCGCCCCGTGCGATCGGCAGACCACCCTTGCGTTCGAACTCGTCCACATCACGGCGATGGAAGCCGAGTCGCCGCGCCTGCTCCGCGGGAATCGTGCTCCAGTGCAGGCAGCCGCGGCAGGGTGTGCGCACGATCGTCTGTCCCAGGACGGCGACGGGAACCGCGGGGGCCGATCCGTCCGCCAGCCCGCGTGCGACGCTCCTCGCCAGGGCCTCCGGATCGGCCGCGGGGGCGCCAGCCAGGACGAGACAGCCGGTCGATGCCAGCCGGGCGGCCAGGACCAGATCGGACGTCCCCTCGAGGTGCTCCACCAGGATGAACTCCGGGGCGGAGGCCATGAGGCTTTCGGGGAACGGCCAATCACCCGGCGTCTCGGCGAGCCAGGGAAGTTCGGGAAGGGCCGGCCGGAGGCGCGGACCGATCCGACCGCCCGTGCGTCCGCGCGACGACAGCGTGCGCGCCAGCAGATCCAGCGTCGTCGTACGCCCGGTTGCCGGTCCGCCCGAGACCAGGAGGATGCCGGCGCGCCGCTCCAGGCTCTCCAGGAGCAGCTCCAGGACGGCGGGCGAGAGGCCGATGTCGTTCAGGGTGGCGGGTGGGGCCGTCTCGACGACTCCGGAGATGCGCACGCGGTACTCGTTCGGCCTTGCCGCCGGTCGCACGCTCAGCAGGACCCGGCGCGCGCGCCCACCGGCGGTCTTGACGACGCCGCGTGGCGCATGCTGGAACACCGCCGCGAGAAACCCGAGCGCGTCTTTGGGGGCCACGGGATACGGCTGCTCCTCGTCGGCTGCGGTGAGGAGCGTCGCCCTCAGGCCGTCGCGACCCGGCCGCAGGCTCAGCTCGGTGTGATCTCCTCCCATGAGACGCGACAGGGCCGGCGCCAGCAGGTCCGACCGCGTGACGACGCGCGGCCAGGCGCCGGCGTCGGACGGCGGTTGCAGCTCGGCGCCACGCACCTCTTCGTCGCTGACGGGGATCGCCACGACGCCGACCTGCGCACCCCAGTAGCGGCGCGGAATGCGCAGGCTCTCGATTCCCCGCGGGGTCGCCACGAACGCCACGTCCTGACGGTCCGCGAGAAGGACGGGCAGGGGCAGGGACCCTTTAGCGGTTCCTCTGTCCGGTGTTCCGTCTGCGCTCACCATCGGCCTCCTTGGACGTGCGACCCTCGTCGTGCGGCTCGAGGGTCACGATCTTGGCGAGGAGAGTCCGCTCGAGATAGCGGAAGTCGAGCGGCTTCTGGATGAAGTCGAAGGCGCCCAGATCGAGGGCCATGAGGGCCTGATCCTGATCGGCGTGTCCGCTGATCATGATGACGGCCGCCCCGATCGACGCCTGGCGGAGGCGCTTGAGCGTTTCGATGCCGTTCATCCCCGGCATGGCGATGTCCAGCAGGATGACCTGGGGCTTGAGACGCTTCGCCATCTCGAGCGCCTCCTGACCGTCTTCGGCTCCTTCGGCCTCGTAGCCGTGCTCCGACAGGAACTCGATCAGCACTTCGCGGATGGCGAGCTCGTCGTCCACCACCAGGATCTGGGTCATTCGTCGCCCCTCGTGCGGGCGGGTCCCTCGATCAGAGCCCTGCCCCGTGCCGTCGCATCCCCCTCATCCAGGGATGACAGGACGCAGTCGACCGCCGTTCGATCGGGGAGGAACTGCAGGCGTCTCACCGGCACGCTTTCGGACAGCCGCGCCAGGAAGCGCACGGCGAACTCGAGACCTTTCTGGTCCCACATCGCGGGGAAGGCGCGCACCATCATCTGGGCCACGGCGGTGGAGGGCTTGATCTCCAGGATGCGGTTGCGCGGCGCCTGATCGAGGATGTACACCGCGTCCAGGCGCGCCGAAGCGGGGGTCTCCCACCCCGCGTCGCCGTGCCACGGAGTGCCGTAGATGCGGTAGCCGTCCCCTTCGGCTCGTATGACGATCCGATCATCCGAAAGGATCGTGACGCCGCCGCGCTCCTTCCACAGACGTGCCGTGGTGCTCTTGCCGGCTCCCGAGGTGCCGAGGAAGAGCAGACCGCGCCCCCCCAGGGCCAGTCCGCAGGCATGCACCAGGACGCCCCTCTCGCGCGACAGCCGCGCCAGGAACACGACTTCGTCGAACGGATAGACGAAGGGGTGCAGCTCTCCAGCGGCCAGGATCGGGCCGCCCACGAGTGTCTCGCCCTCGCCCCGGGCGTACTCCCGGTCGAACTCGACCGACAGGTAGGGGTCTTTTCCGAACAGCGGCGAGCGGAATGTCAGAAGCCGGTTGTCGCCGACCTCCTCGAGACGCCAGACCGAGCCGGTCTCGAACAGAGTCTTGCCGGAGGGCTTGCGAGCCTGGCGACGGGACGCGGGTCCGAGGGTGACGGAGGCGCAGTCTTCGACCGTGGCCTCCGCCAGGAACGGCAGGTGCGCCGGCTCGGCGACGAGGCGCAGGGCGGGATCGGCCGTGCGCACCTCGAGCCCGATGCGGGCGATCTCGAGAATGAGGGGACGGCCGCCGTCAGCTGGCACTGTGGGAACACACTGCCGGGTTGGTCGCGCACTTCTGGATCGGACCAGCCGGACCGGCGGTTGCATTGTTTTTGCAAGAAGCGAGGACTGCCTCGTCGGGTACCAGGCGCACGCGTCTGAGAGCAGGCGTCTCGTAGATCCGACGGCCTCCCGCCTCGTTCCGTGTCTTGTTGCGGCTCATCGGTCGACCTCCATGGATGTCCCGGCGTGGACCGGGGGACGTTCGATTTGGAGAAGAGACGCAGGCTGTGTCTGGACCGCAGCGGCGCGGCCGCAGCCGGAGGCGGCGCAGGCGCCCCCGGATGCACAGCCGGCGCCTCCTGCGGGGAGGCCCGTTGCCCGCGGCAGGATCGCTCCCTCGGGGACCCAGCCGGTCTTCACCCTCTCGGCGTGGGCGAGGTAGCGCGCCGCCTTCTGCGTGTCTCCGATGGCGTCCTCGAGGAGTGCCGCGCGGCGATGGGTGACTTCGCAGTAATAGGGTATCCAGCCGTCCGGGCTGCCGGTCTCGAGGAGGGCGGTGGCGGGACAGCGATCGCACAACGCCTTCAGCTCGCAGGCGGCGCAGACATTGAACGCTTCGGCCCGGCGCTCGCGGATGTCGCCCACGACGCCGTACCAGCCCTCCCGGAAGCTCCCCCGGCGCAGGTCGTAGCCGCTAAGCGGCAGGGCCTCGCAGGACAGGAGCATCCCCTGCGGGGTGACGTGGAAGCTGTTGACGCCCGCGCCGCACGACATGAGATAGGGGGAGGGGCGGGTCGGCTTGACGTATTGCTTGTAGAACTTCAGCCATTCCGCGAAGCGCTCGGGGTCGGTGGCGTCGTATTCCACGACGGTATCCGGAGACGATCGGACCTGGGTGGGCGCGAGCGAGCCATCCAGTCTCCCGTGCACCATGGCGTCGTACCGAAATCGGACGCCGAGCGAATCGCAGAAGGCCGCCATCTTCTCGATCTCGCCCCGCAGAGGCTCGATCGCCACCGCCTTGAGGGAGAGCGCCACACCGCGCTCCAGGAGGAGATCGATGGCCCGCCGCACGCGCGTGAATCGTCCCGGGAACCCGGTCGTCTTGAGATAGGTCTCGTCCGACAGTCCGTAGAGCGTGAACTCGATCCCGAACGGCGGATACTCGGCGAGCAGATCGGCGATCCGCTCGTCGATCAGGGTACCGTTGCTGAACACCGTCAACAGAAGGCCCAGGCGCTTGGCGTGCATGTAGATCTCTGGAAAATCACTGCGGCAGAGGACCTCTCCCCCCGTCAGAAGCATCCACAGACAACCCTCGTCCGCCGCCTCGCCGAGAATTCTCTTGATCTCCGCGGTGGTCATCTCGCCCCGGCCCGAGTAGTCGGGAACGTAGCAATGGACGCAGCGCAGATTGCATTTGAAGGTGATCTCGATCGAGCCGGAGAGCGGGATGCGGGCGGCGCCTCCCGCGCGCGACAGCCGGGCCCCGAAATCGCCGTAGCTGATCTCCGGAAGACTCATGGTGCGCCCGCGGGCCGCGCGGGGCGAACCAGCCCCGCCTCGCACAGGTCGCGCAGGAACTCGACCACGTCCATCCGCGCGCGTTCCTCGTCCACCGCGAAGTCCCGGCTCAGGAGCCGCGCGATGTCCCGCCCGTCGCGCGAGCCATCCAGCAGGAGGAAGATCGCGCTTCCTACTTCGTTCGCGGTGAAGATGTAATCCATCTGCGCAGCGCCGTTGCGCACCGGCACCAGCAGATACTCGCCCGCCACCCGCCGCGCCACGACGTCCGGGGAGGGGAGGCACGGCTGCAGCAGGAGATCGGTCTCGTCCCTCACGTTCTCCTCCTCTCGGCGGTCTGGAGCGCACGCTCTTTCGCCAGGTCCAGAACACGGCGGGGCAGGGCCCCCGCCGTCCGCCAGGCGCCCTGCGGCCGTTCGGTCGCAGGCCAGAACGCGTCGTACAAGAACAGGAGCCGAAGTCGAAGACTGGGGGCGGCCAGGGTCATCAGCGCCTCGCCGGTGTAGGGAAACGGCCGCGAATCGAGGACACGCCGCATCAGGAAACGCTCCACGGGGCCGTCGTCCTCGATGGCGGGGACGTCCACGGCTCGGACGGCGACGCCGAGAAGTGCCAGGGACCGGAGTGTCCAGCCGAGGATGCGGGCGGCGCGGCACGATCGGGCGCGGTGGAACAGGAGATTCCAGTCGAGATCTCCGCGCCTCTGGTGGACGAAATGGGCGACGTCCGCCAGGCGCACCAGCCTGTCGAAGGAATGCTTGACGAGATGGATGGCCAGAAGAAGCAGCTCGTCCTCGGGCTCGAAGACCAGCGACGGCGCCCCCGCCACGAGTCCCGTCGTCGCCCGGGAGAACAGCGAGCGTAAGTGGACGGGGAACACGGAATGCCTGGATGGACGACGATGCGCGCCCAGGGGATCGACGTGCAGATCGACGATCACCCCGCCGCGGCGGAAGAAACTCCAGGCCTGCTCCTCGAATCCCATGCGCAGGAGGACGGCCCGGGCTGAATCGCGATCCTCCGGGAGGACGAGCAGATCGTGGTCCTCGAACGGACGGAGGGATCGATCGCGGTAGATCGCTTCGACCGTGCGCAGCCCGCGCATGACCGCGACCGGGATCGAGGCCCGTGCGAGACCCTCCAGGACGTCGGCGAGCGCCAGGGCCTGGGACAGCGTCGCCGCCGCGAGGCGCTGCGAGCGCCGTTTCAGGCTCGATCGCAGCCACGGGTCGATCGAGTCCTGGGGCAGACGCGAGACGGCACGATGCGCCAGTCCGTCGAGGCGGTGATAGGCGATCACATCCAGCAATCGCGGAACGTCGCCGGCAGGGAGGCAGGCGAGGGCCTGCTGCAGGGCCTCGTCATGCGGAACGGGGGCGGCCAGAATTCCCGGGAGGCCGGCGCGCGGGGGGATCATGTCCTCCGCAATGCGCACCCTGTCCCGCGAGGTGAGACTGTTCATTGAGACCGCTCCTGCCGCCCGCCACACCCGGGCGCAGCGAATATAGGTTCCCCGCGCCCGGCCGCAAGTTGTCGGCACACCGGGGTTTGCGGGTTACGAAGTTGAAATCACCGGGACCCGCGCGGAGACCGCGTTCCTGTTAGAATGACGGCCCTCCGGACGGATCGAGGGCGAGGTGAGGGATGATGCTGGGAGAGTACCGGGATCATTTCGATTCCATCGAGCGCAAGTGGCAGGAGCGCTGGAGCAGGGAGCGGGTCTTCGAGGCGCCGCGGGTCCCCTCAGGCCGGGAGTTCTACTGCCTGGAGATGCTTCCGTATCCGTCCGGACGTCTCCACATGGGACATGTCCGCAACTATGCGATCGGCGACGCGGTGGCCCGGTTTCAGGGGATGCGTGGCCGGGAGGTTCTTCACCCGATGGGGTGGGACTCGTTCGGTCTGCCCGCCGAGAACGCCGCCATCAAGCACGGCATCCACCCGGCGAAATGGACCAACGAAAACATCGCCAACATGCGCGCCCAGCTCCTGCGCCTGGGATTGTCCTACGACTGGACCCGCGAGATCGCGGCTCACCGGCCCGACTACTATCGATGGAACCAGTGGCTCTTCCTGAAGATGTTCGAGCGCGGCCTGGCCTATCGGAGCCGGCGCTTCGTGAACTGGTGTGGATCGTGCCGGACGGTGCTGGCGAACGAACAGGTGGAGAACGGCCGCTGCTGGCGCTGTGATTCGGTCGTCGGCCGCACCGAGCTCGATCAGTGGTTCCTGAAGACCACGGCCTACGCCTCCGAACTCGACGCCGAGCTGGACACGATGACCGGTTGGCCGGAGCGCGTGCGTGCGATGCAGCGCAACTGGATCGGCAGGAGCGAGGGGACGGCGGTCCAGTTCCCGATCCTCGACGCGGGCGGCGCGCCCACGGCCGCCAGTCTCGAGATCTTCACGACCCGCCTGGACACCATCTACGGATCGACGTTCTGCGTCGTGGCGCCGCGGCACCCCGTCCTCGGCAGGATTGCCGGGGGGGGCGAGGCGCGGCGGCGTCTGGACGACTTCCTGCGCCGGATCGACGCCCGCGACGTGACGCGCTCCCGCATGGAGCCGGAGGAGAAGGAAGGGATCGATACCGGTCTGCGCGTGCGGAACCCATATAACGGCGAGACGCTGCCAGTCTGGTGCGCCAACTTCGTCCTGATGGAGTACGGGACCGGGGCGATCATGGCCGTGCCGGCCCACGACGACCGCGACTACGACTTCGCGACCCGGCACGGCCTGCCGGTCCGCACCGTCATTGTCCCCGACGAGGGCGGCGCTCCGGCGCCCGCGCCGCGATCGGCGATGGTCGAGGACGGCATCCTGGTCGACTCGGGCCCCTACACCGGTCTGGCCTCGAGGGCTGCGAGGAGCGCCATGCTGCGCGACGGGGAAGCCCAAGGCTCCGCGAAAGGGATCGTGCAGTACCGCCTCCTGGACTGGGGCATCTCGCGGCAGAGGTACTGGGGAACGCCGATCCCCATCATCTACTGCGAGCGCTGCGGGACCGTGCCCGTGCCCGTCGAGGATCTCCCCGTCGTCCTGCCGGAAGACGTCCCACTGACAGGCGAGGGTGGATCGCCCCTGGCGCGCGTCAGGTCGTTCGTCGAAACGTCCTGTCCGCGCTGCGACGGCGCAGGACGGCGCGAGACCGACACCATGGACACGTTCGTCGATTCGTCCTGGTACTTCTTCCGGTACTGCGACCCCCGCAACGATCACGCGCCGTTCGACCCCGCGATCGTCAACGCGTGGTTCCCGATCGATCTCTACGTCGGCGGGATCACGCACGCCACGCTGCACCTCATCTATTGCCGGTTCTTCGCCAAGGTGCTGCGCGATCTGGGGCTCCTGAAGTTCGGCGAACCGGTCCAGAATCTCCTCTGCCAGGGGATGGTCCTCAAGGGCGGGACGGCGATGTCCAAATCCAAGGGGAACATCGTCGACCCCGACGACATGGTGCGCCGCTACGGCGCCGACACGACCCGGCTGTTCACGCTGTTCGCCGCCCCTCCCGAGAAGGACCTCGAGTGGAACGAGATGGGGGTAGAGGGCTGCTTCCGTTTCCTCGAAAGAGTCTGGCGCCTCCTGGCCCCCCGCGCCGAGGACCTGGCCCTCGCCCCCCTGCCCGCAGAGGGCGACGGCGCCGGCGATCCACGGCGCGCCCGGCTGCGCCGACGCGTTCACCGCACGATCGAGCGCGTCACCGTCGACATCGAGCGGCGTCTCCATCTGAACACACCGGTGGCCGCACTGATGGAGCTTCTGAACGAGATCCAGGACTTCTCCAGGGAGATCACCGACGACGATCTGCCCTGCCTCAAGGAGGCCGGTCTGACGATGGCCCTCCTCCTGCAGCCGTTCGCGCCCCACATCTCCGAGGAATTCTGGGAGAGCCTGGGCGGGGGGGGCACTGCCGTGCGCCAGGCGTGGCCTTCCGCCTCGGAACGCTGGCTCAAGGAGGACGAGGTCGAGATTCCGGTCCAGGTCAACGGCCGGCTGCGCGGGCGCCTGCTGATCCCCTCCTCTCTCCCGGAAACCGAAGTCGTGGCGCGCGCGCGGCAGGACGTCAATGTGGCGTTCCATCTCGAGGGGCGCACCATCCGCAAGACCATCTATCTGCAGGGCCGATTGCTGAATATCGTCGTAGGATAGACGCGTGCGCCGGTTGGGGCCGGCGCCGCATCATCTATAATGCGCGGGATGACGTCGGTGCCCCCCATCGGACCCACCGCGGCGCTTCCCGGTGACCCGGAACGCCGCCCGGCCGCTGTCGTCACCGCGTTCCTGCTTGTCCTCCTCGCCGGCTGCGGCTATCACCTCGTGGGACACTCGAGCACGCTGCCGACGGGGATTCAATCGGTGGGCATCCCCACGTTCGTGAACCGGACCAATCGCCCCGAGCTGGAGCAGCGGGTCACCGAGCACGTCATCGACGAGTTCACAACACGGGGGAGAGTGCGCATCCTTCCCGGTGAAGAAGGGGCGCAGGCGGTGCTCCGGGGCGAGATCCTGAGCTACATCGTCACGCCGGTCGTCATCAGCGAGCAGGGGCGCGCCACGCGTTATGAGATCCTGATCACGGCGCACGTCACCTTGAGCGAGACGACCACGGATCGCGTGCTGTGGGAAGACGACCACTTTCTGTTCAAGCGGCAGTACGACGTGGCGACGAGCCCTCAGGTGTTCATCGATCAGGAGATCGTGGCCATCGACGACGTGGCGACCGACTTCGCGAAGAGCGTCGTCACGTCGATCCTCGAGGGGTTCTGAGGAGATCATGCCAACCTCTCTGAGCTTCGCCCGCTTCCGCGAGGCCCTCAAGGCCGGCCAGGTGGCCCCGGTCTATCTTTTCGAAGGGGAGGAGGCGTACTTCCACGACGAGGGAATCCGCCTTCTGGAGCAAGCCACCGTTTCGGGCGACGCCCTGTCCATGGACCGCGACGCCGTGCGCGGCGGAGACATCTCGCTCGGCGCGCTTCTCGACCTGGCGCGGACGTATCCGATGGGAAGCGCCCGTCGCCTCATCGTCGTGCGCGATGCCGACGCCCTCCGCGCCGAGAGTCTCGACCCGCTGAAGGCGTACCTGAAGGCACCGAATCCACGGACGTGCCTCGCCTTCAGCGATGTCGGCTTCGATCGACGCAGGGGGCTGTACCGGGTTCTCGCGGAGGACGTCACGCGGGTCGACTGCGGTCCGCTCGACGAACCGCGCACGGCCGTCTTCGTGCGGGATCGACTGCGCGCCCGCGGGTTCGGCATCAGTCCCGACCTCGCCTCGGCGATCGCCGCCGGACTGTCGGGCGCGGGTCTCGGACGCGTCGACGCCGAGATCGAAAAGCTGATGAGCTCCCTGGGCGGACCACGCCCGGTGGAGGCGGCGGATCTGGCGCTTCTCGCCGACGTGCCGCGCGTGGAAGACTCCTTCCGCCTCGCCGCCCACGCCGCGCGCGGCGAGCGGGGTGAAGCCCTCGGAATCCTGCGGGCGCTGCTCCGGCAAGGAGAGGACCCCATCAAGATTCTGGGTGGCCTGTCGTGGTACTTCCGGAACGCTCTGCGCGCCAAGGTGGCCGAGGCCCGCAGACTGCCTCCGCGCGAGTCCACGACCCTCTACGGCATCGATCGCGGGCGCATCGAACGCTTCACCCGTGAGGTCGGCGGCGCCCGCGCCGACGATTTGCGCGACGCACTGGCGTTCTGCCTCAAGGTCGATCGGGAGCTGAAGGGGATGGGGGCGAAGGACCCGGCGAACGCGCTGGAGCGGCTGGTGCACCACGCGGCGCGCCGGACCTCGATGCCGGTCCGACAACCGGGGGTGAGGAAGGTGGCGGACAGATGAGCTCGCGCGAGACGGTGCTCGTCCTGGATTTCGGGGCTCAATATTCGCAGCTCATCGCGCGCCGGGTGCGCGAGCTCAATGTGTACAGCGAGCTCGTGCCCTTCGACGCGGCGATCGAGCGAATGCGGGGTGCCCGCGGTCTGATCCTTTCGGGCGGCCCCGAGTCCGTCGATGTTCCGGGGGCTCCGCGCCTGGACGAGGCGGTGTACAGGCTGGGGCTGCCGATCCTGGGAATCTGCTACGGCATGCAGCTCATGGCCCACCAGCTCGGTGGCAGGGTCATCCGCTCGCCGCAGCGCGAGTTCGGGCCGTCGGAGCTGCGCGTGCTGCGCGCGGCCGGCCTGTTCGCCGGCCAGCCCGGTGTCCAGAGGGTCTGGATGAGTCACGGGGACGAAGTGGTCGAAGTCCCGCGCGGTTTCGAACGGACGGCCACGAGCACGAACTCCGCCTGCGCCGCCATGGCCGACGCGGGGAGGCGGCTCCACGCCATCCAGTTCCACCCGGAAGTCATGCACACGGAGCGCGGCAGGGACATCCTGCGCAACTTCCTGTACGACGTCTGCGGGTGCACCGGCAGCTGGAAGATGAGTTCGTTCATCGAGGAATCGATCGCGGCCATCCGGGCCCGGGTGGGCAACGGTCGCGTCGTGGCGGGGCTGAGCGGCGGGGTGGACTCGGCGGTGGCGGCCCTCCTGATCCACCGGGCGATCGGCGACCGGCTCCACGGTCTGTTCGTAGACAACGGGCTCTTGCGGCAGGACGAGGCGGAGTCGGTGCTGGACACGTTCGATCGTGCCTTTCACGTCAAGGTCGAGCGCATCGACGCCGCGCGGCGCTTCCTCACTGAGCTTCGAGGCCTCGTCGACCCCGAGGAAAAACGGCGGACGATCGGCCGGGTGTTCATCGAGGTGTTCGAGGCGGCCGCGAGGGATCTCGGCCCTGTGGAGTTCCTGGCCCAGGGAACGCTCTATCCCGACCTGATCGAGTCGACCTCCCACAAGGGACCCTCGGCGGTCATCAAGACGCACCACAATGTCGGAGGACTGCCGAGCACGATGAGGCTGAAACTGGTGGAACCACTGCGGGAGCTGTTCAAGGACGAGGTGCGCCGTCTCGGCCGGGAGCTGGGCCTGGACGACGCCATCTTGCTGCGTCATCCCTTCCCGGGGCCGGGTCTTGCCGTCCGCGTCCTGGGGGAGGTCACCGAAGAGCGCCTCGCCATCCTCAGACGGGTCGACGCCATCTTCCTCCATGAATTGCGCTCTGCGGGCCTGTACTACGAAACGTCCCAGGCGTTCGCCGTCCTCCTGCCGGTCCGCTCGGTGGGCGTGATGGGCGACGGCAGGACCTACGAAAACGTCGTGGCGCTCCGCGCGGTCACCACGGATGACTTCATGACGGCCGACTGGGCCCGTCTGCCGCTCGATTTTCTCGCGGCGGTCAGCGCGCGGATCGTGAACGAAGTGCGCGGTGTCAATCGAGTCGTCTACGACATCAGCAGCAAGCCGCCCGCCACCATCGAGTGGGAGTGACCGCGCGATGGCCGACACGAGCTTCGTACACCTGCACAATCATTCCCAGTACTCCCTCCTGGACGGCGCCTCCAAGCTCGAGGAGCTCGTCGAGCAGGCGGCGCGCTTCGGGATGCCGGCCGTGGCCGTTACGGACCACGGCAATCTCTTCGGCGCCGTCCCGTTCTTCGAGGCCGCGGCCGAGAAAGGGATCAAGCCGATCCTGGGGTGCGAGACCTACATTGCGCCCGGCTCGCGTACGGATCGCACGCCTGCGGGTGCGGGAAAGAAGCCCTACTATCACCTGCTCCTCCTCGCCCGGGACCAGACCGGCTATCAGAACCTCATGCGGCTCTCCACCGCGGGGTTTCTGGAGGGGTACTACTACCGGCCGCGCATCGATCGTGAGCTCCTGGAGAGACACGGACGCGGTCTGATCGCGACCTCCACCTGTCTCGGAGGAGAGATCCCCCAGCTCATTCTTTCGGGTCGGCAGGCCGAGGCCGAACGTGTCGCCTGCGAGTACCGGGAGATCTTCGGCGCCGAAAATTTCTTTTTCGAGATTCAGGACCAGGGCCTGCCGGAGGAGAAGCTGCTGAACGAAGTCCTGGTGCCCCTGGGGAGGCGCCTCAAGATCCCGCTGCTGGCCACGAACGACTGTCACTTCCTGAGGCGCGACGACCACTTCGCGCACGACATCCTGATCTGCATCCAGACCGGCAAGACGGTCAAGGACGCCGACCGCATGCGCTTCACCCAGGAGCACTATTTCAAGTCGCCCGAAGAGATGTGGACGGCGTTCAAGCACCTCCCGGAGGCGGTCGAGAACACGCTGCTCGTCGCGGAACGCTGCAACCTGGTCATGCCCAAGGGAGACAACCTGCTGCCGCATTTCCAGGTTCCCGAGGGGAGGACCGTCGAAGAGTACTTCCGCGACATGTCGGAGCGCGGTTTCGAGGAAAGGCTGCCCGCCTGGAAGGCCCTCGCCGCGAAAGGCCTGCTCCGCGTCCCGATCGAAGAGTACGGACGGCGCCTGGCGAGTGAGATCGACATGGTCATCCGCATGGGGTTCGCCGGATACTTTCTCATCGTCTGGGACTTCATCAAGTACGCCCGGGACAAGGGCGTTCCCGTCGGTCCGGGCCGTGGTTCGGCGGCCGGCTCCCTGGTCGCCTTCTGTCTGCGCATCACGGATGTCGACCCGCTCCAGTACGACCTCCTGTTCGAGCGCTTCCTGAACCCGGAGCGGATCACGATGCCGGACATCGACATCGACTTCTGCATGCGGGGGCGCGGCGCCGTCATCGACTACGTGCGCGACAAGTACGGACGGGAGAACGTCGCCCAGATCATCACGTTCGCGACCATGGGCGCCAAGGCCGTGATCCGCGACGCGGGCCGCGGGCTCGACATCGCGTTCGGCGACTGCGACCGGATCGCGAAACTGATACCGGCCGAGCCGGACATGACGATCGACAAGGCGATCAACACCGTGCCGGCGCTCCGCCAGATGCACGAACAGGATGATCGGATCCGGCAACTCCTGGACGTCTCGAGACGGCTCGAAGGATTGACGCGTCACGCCTCGGTGCATGCCGCAGGGGTGGTGATCTCGCCCCGGCCGATCGTCGAGTTCTCACCCCTGGCACGCACGCGGGACGACGAGATCGTCACGCAATATGCCATGGAGGAGATCGGCAGCATCGGACTCCTGAAGATGGATTTCCTCGGCCTCAAGACGCTGACGATCATCCAGGACTGTCGGGAACGAATCCGCGCCGACGAGGGGGTCCACGTGGACGTCGAGACGCTGCTGCTCGACGATCCGGAAACCTACGCCTGCTTCCAGGGAGCGCGCACGGACGGCGTGTTCCAGTTTGAGTCCTCGGGCATGAAGGACATCCTCCGCAAGCTGAAGCCGGACCGATTCGAGGACCTCATCGCCTTGAACGCCCTGTTCCGCCCGGGACCCATCGGCTCGGGAATGATCGACGATTACGTCGAGCGGCGGCATGGCCGCAAGGCCATCGAATACATCGTCCCGCAGCTCGAGGAGATCCTCGGGGTCACCTACGGCGTCATCGTGTACCAGGAGCAGGTGATGCAGATCGCGTCGCGTCTCGCCGGCTTCACCCTGGGAGAAGCCGACATCCTGCGTCGGGCCATGGGCAAGAAGAAGAAGGACGTCATGGCCGCGCAACGCGAGAAGTTCACGAAGGGATGCCGGTCTCGCGAGGTCGGAGAGAAGGACGCGAAACGGCTATTCGATCTGATGGAGCACTTTGCCGGCTACGGCTTCAACAAGGCGCATTCCACCGCGTACGCCCTGATCGCGTACCGGACGGCCTGGTTGAAGGCGCACTACCCCCGGCATTTCATGGCCTCCCTCCTGACGATGGAGAAGGACAACACCGACAACATCGTCAAGTACATCGGCGAATCGAAGGAGATGGGCATCGCCGTGCTCCCGCCGCACGTCAACCACTCGGGTGTCGATTTCACGGTCCAGCCGGAGGGGATCCGCTTCGGACTGGGAGCGGTCAAGAACGTCGGCGAGGGGGCCGCGCGGACGATGGTCGAGGCCCGCGCGTCGCATGGTCCTTTCGGATCCCTCGCGGCTCTCTGCTCCGCGATCGACCTGCGCACCATCAACAAGCGCGTCCTCGAGTCTCTCGTGAAGGCCGGCGCGCTCGACCACCTTGGCCCCTCCAGGTCGGCTCTTTTCACCGGTGTCGACGCAGCCATCGAAGCGGGCCAGAACGCTCTGCGGGACAGGGAGAGCGGCCAGGCCGGTCTGTTCGCCGGCCCCGCGGCCCTCGGTGCCGCGGCGGTGCCCACAGAGAGTGTCCGGGAGTGGTCCGACCGGGAGCTGCTGGCAGGGGAGAAGGAAGTCCTCGGCTTCTACATGGCCGGGCACCCCTTCAAGGAATATGCCGCGCGTCTGAAGGGCCTGGTCACCCATACGACCTCCACGGTGAAAGAAATCCAGAAGCCGCGCAAGGTTGCCGTCGCCGGGATTGTGTCCGCCCTGAAACGACGCAAGACGAGGCGCGGGGACATGATGGCGGTGTTCCGTCTGGACGACCTCGACGGGTCGCTCGAGGTCATCGCGTTCCCGGATACCTACGCGAAGCACCGGAGTCTCCTGGACGAGGACGCGGCGCTCCTGGTGAGCGGCAACGTCGAGGTGGCCGACGACCAGAAGCGCCTCATCGCGGAAAGCCTCCTTCACCTGGACCAGGCCGAGGAGAAGGCCAGGGAGATTGTCCTTGCCATCCCCCAGGCGGGGTTCGGTGACGCCGCCGTGGAGAGGGTGCGGGATCTCCTGCGCGAACGACCGGGGCCCTGTCCCGTCTTCATCGAAGTGACGCAGCCACAGGGCTTCCGAGCCACGCTCCGCGCGGGGGATGCCCTCAAGGTCTCGCCCAGCCGCGATCTGACGCTGGCCCTGGAGGGTCTTCTGGGGAAGGGAGCCGTGAGATTCCGTTGACTTTCCACCCGCAACTCCCGTATTCTCGGGCCTTTCCACCGAAGGCGTCGACCGGTACTAAGGTCCAGTTGAAGGAGAGGGGCATGGTCAAGGGCAGGTCCCTGTTCACATCGGAATCGGTGACGGAAGGGCATCCCGACAAGATCGCCGATCAAATTTCCGACGGCGTCCTGGACGCGGTCCTCTCCCAGGACGCGCTGTCGCGCGTGGCGATCGAGACTCTCGTGACCACGGGTGTGGTCCTGGTCGCGGGCGAGATGACCACGAAGGCCACCGTCGACATCCCATCGCTGGCTCGCGAGACCGTGCGTGAGATCGGTTACACGCGCGCCAAGTACGGCTTCGACTGCGACACCTGCGCGATCTTCACCTCCATCGACAAGCAGTCGTCCGACATCGCCATGGGAGTGGACACGGGAGGAGCGGGGGACCAGGGAATGATGTTCGGGTACGCCTGCCGGGAAACACCCGAGTTGATGCCGATGCCGATCGAGATGGCACATCGGCTCGTGCGCCGGCTCTCCGAGGTGCGGCGGTCGGGAGGTCTCCCGTACTTGCGTCCCGACGGCAAGACCCAGGTGACGGTCGAGTACCAGGACGGACGACCCGTCCGCATCGACACCGTGGTCGTGTCGACGCAGCACGATTCCTCAGTGGCGACCGAGGTCTTGCGGCGCGATGTCGAGGAGCAGATCATCCGCCCCGTGATCCCCGAGGAGTTGCGCGACCGGAAAACCCGTCTGCACATCAACCCGACGGGACGCTTCGTCATCGGTGGCCCGCAGGGGGACACCGGGCTCACCGGCCGCAAGATCATCGTCGATACCTACGGGGGATATGCCCACCACGGCGGAGGAGCGTTCTCGGGGAAGGACCCCACCAAGGTCGATCGTTCTGCGGCGTACATGGCGCGCTACATCGCCAAGAACCTGGTTGCGGCCGGCATCGCCGAGCGTCTGGAGGTCCAGCTGGCCTATGCGATCGGCGTCGCCGATCCGGTGTCGGTGATGGTCGATACGTCCGGAACGGCGAATCTCGAGAACGATGCCATCGTGAAGTTGATTCGCGAGCACTTCGGCCTGAAGCCGCGGGAAATCATCGAGACGCTGGATCTGCGCAAGCCCATTTACAGGCGGACCGCCGCCTTTGGGCATTTCGGGAGGGGCGATGCCGGGTTCACCTGGGAAAGGACGGACAAGGCCGAAGCGCTCCGCAAGGCGGTCCGGGGCTGAGCGTTTCGCGATCGAAACAGGGGTGACACGGAACATGACCAACTCTGACGTGAAGGATCGTGCCATGGCGGACAGGGGTCGCACGCGCATCCTCTGGGCTGACGATCAGATGCCGGTGGTCCGCAGCATTCGCGAGCGTTTCGCACGGGAGAAGCCGCTCGAGGGATTGCGTCTCGCCGCCTGCCTGCACGTGACCTCCGAAACGGCGAACCTGGCCCGGACGCTGGCCGCCGGAGGGGCCCGGGTCCGCCTGTGCGCCAGCAACCCGCTCTCCACGCAGGACGAAGTCGCCGCGTCTCTGGCGGTGCACGATGGCATCGAGGTGTTCGCCATCAAGGGTGAGGACAACGACACCTACTACCGGCACATCCTCCAGGCGCTGGAAGCGGCGCCTCAGTTGACCATGGACGATGGGGCCGACCTCGTGTCGGTCCTGCACTCGCGCAAACGTGATCTTCTGCCCGGGATCATCGGTGGGACGGAAGAGACGACCACGGGCGTGATCCGCCTCACCAGCATGGCGCGCGAGGGGGTGCTCGCTTACCCGATCGTGGCCGTCAACGACGCCATGACGAAGCACTTCTTCGATAACCGATACGGCACGGGCCAGAGCACTCTCGACGGGATCATCCGCTCCACCAACCTGCTCATCGCGGGGCTCAAGCTGGTCGTGGCGGGGTACGGCTGGTGCGGGAGGGGTGTGGCCCTCCGTGCCCGGGGCATGGGGGCCCACGTCATCGTCACCGAGATCGACCCCGTCAAAGCCCTGGAGGCGGTCCTGGACGGTTACCAGGTTCTGCCGATGGATGACGCGGCGCAAATCGGCGATATCTTCGTGACCCTGAGCGGCAACAAGCACGTTCTCGATCGGCGGCATTTCGAGGTGATGAAGGACGGCGCCGTCCTGTCGAATTCGGGGCATTTTAACGTCGAGATCAACATTCCGGCCCTCGAGGGTCTCGCTTCCGGACGCAAACAACGCCTGCGCGACTACGTCGATCAGTACACGCTCCCCTCCGGTCGCCGCCTCAACCTTCTCGGGGAGGGACGCCTCATCAACCTCGCGGCCGCCGAGGGGCACCCGGCGGCCGTCATGGACATGTCGTTCGCAAACCAGGCGCTCTCCGCCGAATACCTCGTGAAGGAAGGGAAGGACCTGAAGCGTCAGGTCTACCCCGTCCCGATAGAAATCGACCGCGAGATCGCCCGTCTGAAACTGCAGACGATGGGTGTCCGCATCGACACTCTCTCCGACGACCAGCAGACCTATCTTTCGAGCTGGTCCGAGGGGACCTAGAAGCCAGGCCCTCAGGCTCCAGGACACGCGAGGCGGCCCGCGCGCGCACGACCATGAACCTCGAATCGATCAGGAAGCGCAAGGTCCTTCTGGGGGTGTGTCTCCTGATCGTGGCGGTCTGGATCCTCTGCGGCCTGAATCGAATCGACCCCGCCCGTGGCATCGCCGTGCTGGATTCGCCCCTGGGGATCTTGCGTCCGCGCGTTTCCGATCCAGGCTGGCGACTCGCCCCTCCCGGCCTTCTCCGTCTCACGCGCTACCCCGCCGATCCGGTGACTCTCTCCTTCCGAGGAGGAGAGACCGATCGGAGTCTGCTGGTCACCCGAGAGGGGACCGCCGTCACGACCACGGGGACCATCCGATATAGGGTGGATCCTGACCGAATCCTCGAGGTGCATCGAGCGCTTGGGGCACGTTATTCGAGGGTCCTCGACCGATGGGTGGGGGAGGGGCTGCGTGCGGTCATTGGTTCCTCGGACTATGGAGGCATCTCGGGGGCGCGGACCGAGGATCTGCGATCCGCCCTGGGACAGTCTCTGGCGGAGCGGTTCCGGGGGGCCGGACTAGAGTTGCTTTCGTGTGACGTGAGCTCCGTGCGCATCCGCGCCGCCTCGATCGCCGAAGCACAGTCGTCCCGACAGAAGACCGGAACGAAGGTTCTTCTGATCGGTCTCGACGGCGCCGACTGGAATATCGTCGACCCGCTCATCGAAGCCGGCCGCCTGCCTAACCTGGGCAGACTGGCGCGTGCCGGCGTACGCGGCCGGTTGCACACGATCACACCGATGCTGTCTCCGGTCATCTGGACGAGCATCGCCACCGGCGTCTCTCCGAGCCGCCATGGCATCATCGACTTCATGGCGACAACCGGCCGTGACGGGGAGAAGGTTCCCGTCACCTCGAGTCTCAGGAGAACAAAGGCCCTCTGGAACATCCTCAGCGAGCAGGGTCTGAGCGTAGGGGTGGCGGGGTGGTGGGCCAGCTTTCCAGCGGAGAAGGTGAACGGCTTCGTGGTCTCGGACCGGGTGGCCTACCAGCTGTTCGGAGCCCGCGCCGCCCACGATCCGGTGAAAGAAGGCAAGGTCTTTCCTGCCGAGCTGGGGGATCTCGTGGCCTCGCTCACCGTGGCCCCCGAGTCGATCGGGGTGGGGGAAGTTTCACGTTACGTGCACCTGCCCGAGGATCCAGCCGCCGTTTCGGACGATCAGAACAGTTTGATCGACGACCTGAAGACCCTCCTGGCTGCGGGCGACACCTACACTGCGGTCAGCCTCGCTCTCCGGGAGCGCTATCACCCCGAATTCCAGGCGGTCTACCTGGAAGGAACAGATACGGTGGCGCATCTGTTCATGCGCTACGTCCCTCCGCTCCTGCCTGGGGTCACGAAGGAGGAGTCGCAGCGGTTCGGACGCGCCGTCGACGAGTACTATCGTCACGCCGACGAGCTGGTGGGACGTCTGGTCCAGGCGGCCGGTCCGGAAACGGCCATCATCATCTGCTCCGACCACGGCTTTCGAACCGGTGACAATCGTCCCCTGACCGACTCACGGATCGGATACGGACAGGCCGCCGACTGGCACCGCAAGTACGGCATCATCATCCTCGCGGGACCTCCGTTCCGGAAACGCTCCGAGTTGAGCGAGGGCTCCGTCCTCGACATCGCTCCCACCGTTCTGGCGGTGCTCGGCCTGCCCGTCGCCGAGGATATGGACGGACGCCCCTTGATCGATGTTTTCGATCCCGCGTTTCTCGCAGGCCATCCGATCCGCTACCTGCCGACCTACGAGACGACATCGGCCGCCCCTGTCGCCGCCGTGGCCTCGTCCGGGTCCCCCGCGGCGCTCGACCCGCAAGGGGATCAGGAGCTCAAGGACAAGCTCGAATCGCTGGGGTACCTTCGCCAGGACACCGCGAACTCGCACAACAATCGCGGCATGCTCCTTCTCAATCAGGGCAAATACGACGAGGCGATAGGGGAGTTCGAGCAGGCCATCAAGTCGTCGGAGGACCTCGGGATGGCCCGCATCAACATCGGGCGGGCCCTCTACAAGAAGAGAGATTACGACGCCGCGACCAAGGTCCTCAATGAGTACTTGAGCCGGCAGCCCCGCTCGAAGGAAGCGGAAAACCTGCTCGGAAACATCGCCATGGAGAAAAAGCAGTACCCCGAGGCCGAAAAACGGTTCAAGACCGCTTTGGAGTACGAGCCTAATTTCACGGACGCCCGCAACAGTCTCGGAATCCTCTACAACAAGCTGGGCCGCCAGGACGACGCCTTGAAACAATTCTTGAAGGTCGTGGCCGTCGATCCGGAATACTCCGAAGCCCTCAACAACATCGGAGTCATCTACAAGGAGCAGGGGAAAGTGGACGATGCGGTCGCCTCATTCCGAAAGGCGATCTCCGCCGATCCGGAATTTGCCGGCTCGTTCAGCAACCTGGCCCTGATCCTCGAGCAGCAGGGAGATTTGAAGGGGGCCGAAGAGAATTTCCGGAATGCGCTGCAGAGGGATCCCGAAAACGTCCAGGTGCGCACGAACTACGGCGCCTTGCTCTACTCGATGGGACATTTCGAGCGGGCGAGAATCGAACTCGAGAAGGCGGTGGCCGTGGATCCAGCGGATGCCTCGGCACACAACAACCTGGGCGCGGTCTATGGGAGACTCGGCCGGCTGACCGATGAAATCGCCTCCTATCGCAAGGCGGTAAAGCTCGATCCTGACTATGCCGACGTCCACCACAACCTCGGCCTCGCGCTCCTGAAGCAGGGAAGGGTTGAGGAAGGGGAGTCCGAGATGAGGCGAGCCCTGGCGATCGACACGCGGTACAGCCCCGCCTACCTCAATCTGGCGCGCTCCCTCATGGGTCGGGACCGTGCGGCGGAGGCCGTGGACCTGCTGATCGAGGGGATGCGCCTCCTTCCGGAGGATGCGGACATGCAGACCTTTCTCGGGGAAGCTTACCTTCGTCTCGGCCAGAAGGATAAGGCGGTGGCGGCGTTCCAGACGTCCCTGAGGCTCAGACCCAACCAGGCCGAGATCCGCCAGAAATTGAAATCCCTCGCGGGGGGATCGAGCGAGAGAATGAAGCCCGAATCGGCGCCCTCGGACAAACCTTGAACAGGCGCTTCGGGACACTCCTTACCTCCCGGGTCAACGGAAGGTCATTTGCCATCATCGTCTCGTTGTTGTCCTTGAGCTGCTCTTCGGCGCTCGCGCAGCTCGGACCCAAACCGGAGATCCTGAACCTGTTCCAACTGGTCGCGCGCGCCGATCTCGTCACGCTCGTCGCCGTGCACAACGGGAGTCTGAAATACGCGGAAGTCGATGTCGTCGAGGCGTTGAAAGGCACTCCCCCGGGTCCCCATCTCAGGATCGCCTTCCGGGACTTCAACTTCACGCGCGGGCCCTCGGACGATGTGATCGTTTTTCCAGACGGACAGAAGGAAATCCTCTTTCTGGTCCCCTACAAGACAAACGTCCGCAAGAAGGACATCGAAAAATTCAAAGACCTCTTCACCCTCTTCAAAGGAAGACAGGGGAGGATGACACTTCCGGCGGAAGGCCCCGAGATCGTCCTGGAGGCGATCCGTCGGCTGGCTCGGATCGGCTGCCTCGATGCGGCGAGTCAGGTCGCCGAGTTGAGGGCTCGTCTCGATAGCCCCAATCCGTTTCTTCTGGAGGCGTCGCTGTCCGAGCTCGAGCGACTGCGGGTCGCCGATTCATCCCTCCTCCCGAAGATGATCGTCCTCCTCGGCTCGCCATCCCCAACGCTGAGGAGCCAGGCCTTGAGGCTGCTGGGACAGATCTTCGGGTCGGAGCGCGGAACGGGTGATGAAGTCCTCGACGACGCACGCGCCGCTCTTCTGGCCGTACTCGGGCGGGCGCACAACGATCGGGACGAATCGGTGCGTGTCCAGGCGGTCGCGGCTGCCGCCGCGTGGCCGAACCGGCACGAAGTGGAGGGGGATCTCCGGGCGATTGCTCACGCCGATGGCGCCCAAGCAGTCCGCTACGAGGCGGAAAAGGCGCTCTTCAAGCCTTGAAGCTGCCCATCCCTGTCCTGCGAGCCAGGAGCGCGCTCAGGTTCCGGTCCGGAGGAGCAGATACACCCCCGATCCCGCAAACAGCACGTTGGGTGCCCAGGCGGCGAGAAAAGGGGGCATCAGACCGATCCCGCCAAGGGCGTTCGTGGTGGAAAAGACGATGAGGAAGACCGCCACCAGGCACACCGCTATCCCGATGCCGTACAGCGACCCACGCTTGCCCATCTTGAAGCAGAACGGGATTCCAAGTATGACCATCGTCAAGGAGACGATTGGGAGCGCCGTCTTGTCGTAAAGATCGACCGTCAACTCCTGTACGTCGTAACCCCGTCGCTTGAGGTCGGTCACGAAACGCTGCAGCTCGGTGAAGTTCATCTGCGCCGGGGTCTTCCATTCCTTGACGAAATAGCTGGGACCCTCCGGAAAATCGAATGACTTCTCCGCGAAGGTCTCGAACGACTCCTGCCCTCCGGGGAACGCCCGGATCCAGCCATCCTTCAGAACCCATCGGCCATCAACGAACGTGGCGGAGCGCGCATAGATCCGTTCGTCGATGTCGAATGATTCGGGATCGAGATGGTAGGCCGAGAATCCCTGGAATTCGCCGCTCCCTGGCGTGGTCAGGACAGGGACGGGGGATGGGACATAGTTCCGGAAGTTGAACAGGCGGCCGCTCGCGCCGAAAACCCACCGGCGCTCTCCCGGTTCGTAGCTGCGCGGGCTGCGACCACGGATTTGGTCTTTCAGCTGGGCCGCTCGCTGGTTGGCGTACGGCTCGAGATAATCCTGATTCATGTATGCGATGGCGCTGATCGCGACGGTGACCACGACGACCGGGGCCGCAATCCGGTAGATGCTCGTTCCGCTCGCCTTGAGTGCGATCACCTCGTTGAAGCGGGACATGATACCGATGGTCAAGAAGGTCGCCACGAGACAGGATATGGGCAGGACCTGCGTCACGATCCATGGGGATCGATATTTCAGGTAGGTGAACGCCATGAAAAACGGGAGATTGTGCTCCACGAGATCATCCAGGAGACTGACCAGCTCGTACACGCCGAAGAGGGTGTACAGGGTTGCTGCCGAACCGACGAAGATGGCTCCGAAGCGGGCCAGGATGTACCGATCCACGGTCGTTCGAAATACGAGAAAGAGTGCCAGAAGGATCAGGCCGACCAGCAAGAAGGGAAGCGAGGGGATGTGAGACGCCGACACGAGGAGGCCCAGCGCGGCGCTGCCACCGCCCAGAACCAGGAGAGTCCGTCGCGACAGCCAGCGGCTCGAAGCGTCCTCTTCCTCGACCATTTCGTCGATCCCCACCGGAGAGGTGGACTCGAGTCCCTCCTGGCGCTCACCCGATACGACGGCTCGCAATGGCGTTCGCGCATCCTCCGGCCCTGACTGTCCCGAACGCCCCGCACGAATCCGCTCGTGCCCGCCGCGGGAAAGACGTGTGGACTTGCGCGCGCGCCGGGCGCCAGGCTGTTGAACCGTTGCGCCGATTTCGTCATGCCTCGACTCCATTTCCCGATCACGCCGGCGCCGCAAAGCCGTCAGGGTTTTCTGTAACCTCGCGGGAACCAGGAGAGACAACTGCAACCCCTCGGAGCGCTCCCGCAGAATGAGCAGGATGATGCCCAGCACACCGAGGGACGCGTTCCCGACCCAGAGACCCAGATAAGGAGACAGGCGTCCCTCACTGACCAGGTTCTGCCCGGCGATATAGAGAATCCAATAGACGATGGAGATGCCGATGCTGAGGCTGAAGCCGGAGGCCTTTCCTCCTCGCCTGTTCATGATTCCCAGCGGCACTCCCAGGATGGCGAACACCAGGCAGGCGACCGGCAGGGCGAATCGTTCGTGCATGATGGCCAGGATATTGCCGACTACCCGATTCCTGGTGTCGGCGTGCTCGATAGCACCAGCCCTGATGATCGAGTGCCCCAGGTCGGCCAGAGTCTGTTCGTGGTAGTTCTTGGGAAGAGGACGATTGAGCAGACTGCTCCGGAGCTTGAACGACTCGTCGGGCTCCTTCACGATCATCTGCTTTTCGAACCTGCTGAGCTGATAGCTCTCGGGTTCGTTGGGTGTCGTGCTATGAGTGACCCCTGACTCCAGATAGAATTCCGCCACCCCACTGTGGCGGTCGTATTCGATCTGAGCCCTGCGGGCGACCGTGACAAGCTCCTTGCCCCCCTCCTCGCTCTGGTAGATGAAGACCTTCTCGAGAAAATCCCCGCCCTGGTGAACCTCGTCGGCGTAAAGGAGCATCCCGGGGACATCCTCGAAGAACACCCGAGGCTTGATCTCCCGGCGCATGTCGGCGGAGTACATCAGGCGGTTGTAGACTTGGCGCCTCTTGTAATTGGCACCGGGCTCGACTCCCAGGATGAGAACACTGGATACGACCCATCCCACAATCCCCAGTGTGAGGACGGGGTAGAGGATTTTCCAGTAGCTTACCCCGCTTGCCCTCAACGCCACTACTTCGCTGTCGGTGGACAGGCGGCCGATCCCGACCAGCACACCCAGGAGAATCGCCATCGGAATAGTCATCTCGAGAACCCTGGGCAGGTAATAAAAAAGGATGGTCACAACCGACCGCGCGGACAGGTCCTTCTTGATGGCCAACTCGGCCAACTCGAAGAGGGCGTTCATCACAAAGACCAGGACGTAGACGCAAAGCCCGAGGAGGGTGGGCGAGATCACCTCGAGAAACACGTAGCGCCAGATAGTGTCGAACTTCAAGGTTCGCATGCAGTGCCGATGTTAGGCGGGGCCTTGTGGCGCGTCAAGCGAGGCAAAGAGCGGCCATCCGCACAACGTCCGATAAGATATCTTATGTAAACCTATCAATCCAGCGAGAGGCCCTCGGCGTGTACTTGCGGGAAATGTCGGCGCGCCGACATTGAAGCACAGACCGCATGTCCTGGAAACCAACACTCAGGACTTGGAGAGGCTTTCGATCAGATCTCGAAGGGTTGCGATGATGTCGTTCTTGGAGACTTCGGAGCGCTTGAACTTGAGATTGAGGGTGAACTTATTGTCCGGAGGACGAAAATGGAAGACGAACCCCTTCGGCCGCCCCGGTCCCTTCTTTTCGTCCTTCATCTTCCTAAGGTCGTCGCGCGTGAGGCCCGCGTGCTTGATCTCCTCGATCATCCGTGACATCGCGTCCCGATTCGGCTGCCGTGCAATCTGCAGCAACGTCGACCTGGAAAATATCCCGAGACTGCGGCATCGCTCGCGAAGATCAGCAGGGATGTGATTCAAGGTCAGAGTTTCAGTGACCGAGGTGCGTGCCTTTCCCAGCTTCTTCGCAACGTCTTCATGTGTGTACAGAAACTTGTCACAAAGCTTCTGAAGGCCTTCGGCCTCCTCGAAGGGATTGAGATCCCGTCGTTGGAGGTTCTCGATGAGGCTGATCTCCAGCACTCCCCTATCGTCCACGTCGATTTCGATGCAGGGGATTTGTGACAGCCCGGCCTCGACCGAAGCCCTGTACCTTCGTTCGCCGGCGATGATCTGATACTTCTCGCCCGTCGGCCGAACCAGAACAGGCTCGAGCACTCCCTTTTCCTTGATCGAGGAAACCAGGTCAGCCATGTCACCGAACGACCTGCGAGGCTGATCCGGGTTGGGGACCAGGAGCTCGAGAGGAATCATTCGCCCCACACCTGGAGCGGGTGCTCCCGTGAGGTTGTCCACAAAATGGAAGTCGTGTCGCATTCGTCGCTGTTCCGGGAGTCCACGTTGCTTAGACACGTCCGATGACCTCTTCCGATAGTTTGTAATATTCGAGCGCCCCGGTAGAGTGGGGCGCGAAACTGAAAATCGATTCCTTGTAGGCCGGGCTCTCTTCGAGACGGACACTGCGTGAAATGATTGTCCGGAAGACCTTGTTTCCGAATACCTCCTTGATGTGGTTCCGAATGTCCCGCCCCAGAACGGTCCGCTTGTCGTGAATGGTGATGACTACACCGAGAAACTCCAGACTCGGGTTCGGCCTCGTCTTGATCTTTTCGACTGTCTCGAGAAGGTCATCCGTTCCCTCGAGGGCGAAGTAGGACGACTGAATCGGAACGAGCAGGTGCGTGGCCGCGACGAGCGCATTGACTGTGAGAAGGCCGAGGGTAGGTGGGGTGTCCATGACGACGTACTGGTAATCCTTGGTCAGGGGCTTGAGACGATCCTTGAGTCGAAAATGGCTATCGATGTCCCCGAGCAGCTTGCTCTCGAATTTTGCGAGGCTGATGCGTGCTGGCACCAGGTCGAGGAGCTTGATGTTTGTCTTGTGGACCGCGTCTTTCAGCGTGCGGTTGTCCTCGACCAGAGCCTCATAGACAGAGAGGTTCAATTGCTCGGGATCCAGGTAGGACAGAGTGGCGTTTCCCTGCGGATCCAGATCGAGGAGAAGCGTGGAGAAGCCCTTCTGCGCGAGTGCTGCCGCAAGGTTGATGGCGGTGGTGGTTTTTCCAACACCCCCCTTTTGATTCGCTATGGCCAGGATCACGTGCCGGGGTTCTCCGTCTCACGTCGTGACCTATCGGTCACGTCGCGCGATGCCGAAGCGTGCTTTGAAATGCCGGCCGCCGATGACGCTTTATACCGAAGCGGCCTCTGGAGTGTCAAGACTGAGGCAGATAATATGTCACGGAGCCAGCGCGTGCTCTAAGATTTGTGTAATGAACGACTTGGACATGTCTACGAGGGCGCACAACCTACATTTCGTACTTTCCCATCTCGTCAGGGTCGAGATTCTCGAGCCACTTGCGGATTCGCTCCGATTCCCCTGCGTCCTTCGTCAGGTCGGTGTTCTTCGCTTTTTCAATCACGTCGCTCTTCACGAAGATCGGGGACCCGGTGCGCAGCGCCAACGCGATCGCGTCGCTCGGGCGAGAGTCGATAGGGACGACTTTGCCGTCGTGGTTGAGAAAGATGAGAGCATAGAAGGTATTGTCCTTCAGATCCGTGATGACGACCTTTTCAACGGCGGCGTGAATGCTGTCGAGGATGCTCTTGAGAAGGTCGTGCGTCATCGGACGAGGGGTGACGATTTTCTCGATCTGGAGAGCGATGGCATTGGCTTCGAAGATGCCGACCCAGATCGGCAGGACAGCCGAGCTGGAAGGATCGCGCAGGATGATGATCGGCATGTTCGTGATCGGATCGATCATCAGCCCCTTGATTTTCATTTCGAGCTCCATCGCTCCCATCCTCTCCCCCGTTCGTTCTTATAACCCGGCCATCCGGGCAAGTCAAGCAGCGCCACGCGTCGGACCGGTCTCGCCGATCAACGAGTGTGCGTGGGCGCGCGTGATTCTCACATCGACGAGATCGCCGCGGCACGCCGGCCCCGGGAAATGAACAATCCGGTTGCAGCGCGTTCGCCCTTTCAGCAACCCGTTGTCGAGACGCCCGGTCCCGTCGACGAGCACCTCGAACGTCCGTCCGATCAGCCCTGCGTTGCGCCGCACCTGGATCGACTCCTGCAGAGCCAGGAGCTCCCGGAGGCGGGACTGTTTGATGTCCTCCGGAAGAGCCGAGTCGAGCCGCGGCGCTTCCGTGCCGGGTCGCGGCGAGTAGGTGAAGGCATACACCTGGTCGTATTCAACTTCGCGCAGGAGGGTCAGGCTGTCCTGAAAGTCGGACTCCAACTCTCCCGGGAAGCCCACGATGATGTCGGTGCTGAACGCCATGTCCGGAACGGTCTTCTTGAGGCAGTCAATCTTGGAAAGGTAGCGGGCACGGGTGTAGCCGCGATTCATGGACCGCAGAACCCGATCGGATCCGCATTGGGCGGGAAGATGCAGATGGTTGCAGACGCTGGTCACGCTTCGCATGGCGTCCATGATCCCGCGCGTCAGGTGGCCGGGGTGCGAGGTGGTGAATCGAACGCGTCGAACACCCTGGACACGGTCCGCCATGTGCAGAAGCGACGCAAAGTCACACCCGCCATCGTGATAGGCATTGACGTTCTGGCCGAGAAACTCGATCTCCAGATAGCCGTTCGCCGTCAATTCGCGGACTTCGCGCAGGATCTCCTCGTGAGGGCGATACACCTCTCGACCCCGGGTGAAAGGGACGATGCAATAGGTGCACGACTTGTTGCACCCTTCCATGACCGTGACGAACGCCTTCGGCCCGGAGGCACGTGCCGTCGTGCCGGTGGGAAAGATGATAGGGTCGTCATCCCGGGCCAGACCGATGGAGTGGCCCTCACGGCGGGCCTCCTCGATCAGCTGGCCGAGGCGTGAAAGATTGCGGGGCCCCATGACGAGATCCACATACGGGGCCCGGCGGAAGATCCCCTCCCCTGCCTGCTGCGCCACGCACCCGACGACACCCAGAAGCAATTCCGGATTGGATCTCTTCAGTCGGCGGAGCCGCCCGAGGCGTCCGTATACTTTGTTCTCCGCCTTTTCCCTGACGCTGCAGGTGTTCAAGAGGATGAGATCGGCCTCGCTCTCGTCCGTCGCCGGCGAGTACCCGAGATCGACCAGGATCCCCGCCATTTTCTCGGAGTCATGCTGGTTCATCTGACAGCCCCAGGTTTCGATGAGATAGCGCCGGGGGCGGCTCTCGGACATCACCTCACCTCCCACGACGTGTCGGCCGGCGATCTGCCCCTGAGGGCCTCGGGGCCACGGAGCGCGGCGCTCCGTCTCTCGAGACGAGGAGTGGACGGAGTCTGCGATAGGTCGCCTGCAGCGACTCCGGAATCACGCGCGTGCCGTGGACGACAGACATGAAGTTCGTGTCCCCCTCCCAGCGAGGGACGATGTGCAGGTGAAAGTGCTCTTCGATGCCCGCCCCGGCGCTCCGCCCGAGGTTCATGCCCAGATTGATCCCCGTGGGACGATAGGCCGCTCGGAGCGCCGCTTCACATCGGACCGCGAGCGCCATCATCTCCTGGAGCGTCTCGACCGGGGCATCCTGGAGAGACGGCACGTGGGCAAACGGTACGATCATCATGTGCCCGTTGTTGTAGGGGTACTTGTTGAGGATGACGTAGTTGCAACGGCCTCGCAGGACAACGAGGTTCGTCCGGTCGCTCCCGCTGCGCACGGCCCGGCAGAATACGCAGCCCCGGCCCCGCGCGCGCCCCGCCCCCCGGATATAGCGGAGGCGCCAGGGGCTGAAGAGCTTGTCCATGCGAGGGAGGGCG
The DNA here is from genome assembly GCA_035635555.1 of Candidatus Dormiibacterota bacterium. Classification (NCBI taxonomy): domain Bacteria; kingdom Bacillati; phylum Candidatus Dormiibacterota; species Candidatus Dormiibacterota bacterium. The sequence goes on along the minus strand of DASQAT010000046.1, from coordinate 357,549 downwards.
GACTCTCAGGGCTCCACGCCGGTCGAGGTGACGGAGGAAGCCGCCGGCTCGGAGGACTGCGCCGAATTGTTGATCAATTCCTTCAGTTCCTTGCCCGGCTTGAAGTACGGGATCCGCTTGGCCGGGACGTCGACCTTGTCGCCTGTCTTGGGGTTTCGGCCTTGTCGTGATCGACGCTGTCGGATACGGAAGCTGCCGAAGCCCCTCAGCTCGATCTTCTCGTCCTTCCGCAGGGCGTCGATGATCGAGTCGAAAACAGTGTTGACGATGACCTCGGAGTGCTTCTTGGTCAGCTCCGAGACCCGGGCCACCTCTTCCACAAGCTCGGCCTTCGTCATGGTTGCGTCCCATCCCACCGTCGCGGCACGCGCCGGAAGCACCCGCCGCACGGTCCGCGGTGTCTAATCCTCGTCGTCGGTCTCTTCAAAGGTGTCGCGCCCTCGGCGGCGTTTCTCCTCGCGGCGGCGGCCGGAATGACCAGCGACCTCACCCAGGTTGATCGTTCCGCCTGGCTGCGCCTTCATGTAGTTCTTCAGTTCCTCGCGGCTTTGGTCCTGTGCCGCGGCCTTGATCGACAAACCGATCTTCTGCTCGGCGATGTCCATCTTGATGATCTTCGTGGTGACGGCGTCGTCGACGCGCAATTTGTCGGCCGGCTTCTCGACGCGTTCCTCGGCGATCTCGGACACGTGCACCAGGCCCTCGATCCCTTCGGAAATCTCGACGAACGCCCCGAAATCAGTCAGGCGGACGACACGACCGGTGACCAAATCGCCGACTGAGTAGGTCTTGAAGAACTCCTCCCAGATGTTGGGCTGCAGCTGCTTGATGCCGAGGGAGAGACGCTGGTTCTCCGAGTCGATCTTGAGAATCACGGCCTCGACATCGTCCCCCTTCTTCAGCATTTCGGAGGGGTGCTTGAGCCGCTTGGTCCAGGACATGTCGGAGATGTGGACCAGGCCGTCGATGCCCTCCTCGACTTCGATGAACGCTCCGAAGTCGGTGAGGTTGCGCACCTTGCCGGTGATCCGATCGCCTTCATGGTACTTTTCACTGATCGTCTGCCACGGGTTCGGCTCGGTCTGGCGCAGACCAAGAGACAGTCGGCGCGCCGCCTTGTCCACGTCCAGGACGACCGCTTCAACCATGTCGCCGACCGTCATCACCTTGGACGGGTGTTTCACTCTCTTGGTCCAGGACATCTCCGAAACGTGGATCAGCCCCTCGACCCCCGGCTCGAGCTCGATGAAGGCCCCGTAGTCCGTCAGGCTGACGACCTTGCCCTTGACGCGCGACTCGCGAGGGTACTTCTCATCGACGGTCTCCCAGGGATCCAGACTCCGCTGCTTGTACCCGAGCGACACGCGCTCCTTCTCGGGATCGAACTTGAGGACCACGACTTCAACTTCGTCCCCGACGTTGAACATTTCGGTCGGATGGTTGACGCGTCCCCAGGACATGTCCGTCTTGTGGAGGAGGCCGTCGATCCCGCCCAGATCGATGAAGGCGCCGTACTCGGTGATGTTCTTCACCACGCCGCGGACGACCTTGCCCTCGGTCAGCCCTCCAAGAGTGCGGCGCTTCTTCTCGGCGTTCTCCTCCTCGAGGACCGCCTTCCTCGACAGCACAATGTTGCCGCGCTTGCGGTTCACCTTGATGACCCGCATCTGTAGCTCTTTCCCCTTCATCGCGTCCAGGTTGCGCACCGGTCGCAGGTCGACCAGGGAGCCGGGCAGGAAAGCGCGGACACCGATGTCCACGGCCAGGCCTCCTTTGATGCGCTCCTTCACGATACCGGTCACGGGCCGGCCGTCGGTGTAGGCGCGTTCAATCTCCTCCCACACCTTCATTTTTTCGGCCTTCTCCTTGGAGAGGACCACGTAGCCGTCCTTGTTCTCGGTCTTCTCCAGGAGAACGTCGATTTCGTCGCCGACGCTTACATGAATCTGCCCGTCCGGGCCGAGGAATTCGTCCTTGTCGATGATTCCCTCGGACTTGTAGCCGACGTCCACGACCACTTCGTTTCCGCTGATGCGCAGGACGCGTCCCCGGACGACTTCCCCCTCCGCCAGCGTGCGCAGGGACTGGTCGTACATCTCAAGGAGCTGCTCGTATTCGCCGTCCTTGAGCTCGGAATCCACGCCATCCATCGGTCTGAGGCGTTCGGTCCGTTTCGGCTTGGGAGAGGGATTCAGGTTCTGGGGGGCCGCATCAAGCGGTCCGAGTGCGGGGTCGTCTTTCATTTTCTGCAAATCCATGCAGGCAGGTACCTCCTTGTTTATTTCGGTCGCCGGTTGCCTAGAGGCCGGCGGTACCGATTCTTGGACGGACTGTCTCGTCCCGGCTCACGACATGTGACGCGGAGATTCACTGGGCCGAACCGGTTGGGTCTCCGTCCCGCCTTGGTCGATGGCACAGGCAATAGTCGCCTGGACAGCCATCAGCCCTTGGGGCAGGATTGGGAAAGCATACTGACCACCCCCCCGTCTGTCAATAAGAAAAACTTTATTTTCATCGGATTACGAGACGCTGTAGGTCTTCCGCGCCTGGTCCGTGGCACCTGCGGCGACCTGGTCCAGCGCCTCCAGAAAGCGCTCGTTTTCCTGGCGGGTACCGACCGAGACTCGCACCGCGTGCGCGAATCCGTATGCGTCCATCGGTCGAACAATCACCCCCAGCTGCAGGAGCGCCTGGTACGCTTCTTCTCCCTTCCGGGAGGTGAATACCAGAAAGAAGTTGGCCACGGTCGGCACGAACTTGACCCCTCTTCGCGACAGCTCCGCCGCCAGGAATGCCGCCTCCCGGCTGTTCTCCGTCTTCGAGCGGGCGACGTGATCGACGTCTTCGAGAGCAGCACAGGCCGCGGCCTGGGCGAGTACGGAGGTGTTGAACGGGGAGCGCACCCCTTCCAAGGCCTGCGCCACTTCTTTGACGGTGAGGGCGTAGCCGATCCGCATCCCCGCCAGTCCGTAAATCTTGGAAAAGGTCCGCAGGACCACGACGTTCCTGCCTTGACGCAGGTCATCGAGACAGTCCGGGTAGTCGGCGACCTCGACATAGTCACGGTAGGCCTCGTCGACGACGGTCAGCACATGGGGCGGCACCCGGCTGAAGTAGGCGTCGAAAGCGGCGCGGCCGACGTGCGTCCCCGTCGGATTATTCGGATTGCCGATGTAGACCAGCGCCGTGGTGTCGTCGCAGGTCATGGCCATCGCCTCGAGGTCGTGCCGGTTGTCCACCAGGGGCACCAGACGCAGGGGTGCTGCCATCGCCCGCACGGCGATCGAATACATGATGAACGACTGGTCGGCTATGACCGCCCCGCGGTCGCGCGACAGGAATGTCTTCGCCAGGATTTCCACCAGCTCGGTGGAGCCGTTCCCAAGGACGATCTGGTCGGCGGGCAGACGCAGACGTTCAGCCAGGGCCTGTCGCAGATCATGTCCGCGGCTGTCGGGATAACGGTGGACGCGACCGACGGTGTCGCGGATCGCTTTGAGCGCCCGCGGCGATGGGCCCAGCGGATTTTCGTTGCTCGCCAGCTTGACGACCTGACGGATCCCCAGCTGCCTCTCCGCTTCCTCGATCGGCTTCCCGGGGACGTACGGTGCGATCTTCAAGATGTGCTCCGGCACGCGGACCTTCACGTTCCCTCCAGGAGGCGTCGGATTTCCTCGGCGGTAAGCCGGCGCCACTCGCCCGGTTTCAACGCACGATCGCGGATCGGTCCGATGGAGATCCGCTTGAGTTTCTGCACCCTGTGCCCGAGGCGGTCGAACATCCTCCGGATCTGGTTGTTGCGTCCCTCGTACAGCGTGATCTCGAGCCAGGAGTTCGCTTGTCCGGATATCCTTTCGATTTTGGCCGGCAGGGTCTTGCGGCCGTCGAGGGGAAGACCGCGCCGGAGCGCCTGGAGGTCCGGATCACCCACCGTGCCCTTGACCTTGACCCGGTAGACCTTCGCGACGTGATTCGACGGATGCGTCAGACGATAGGCCAGGTCCCCGTCGTTGGTCAGGATCAGGAGACCTTCGCTGTTCCAGTCGAGTCGCCCTACCGGAAAGACGCGGTCGCGCACACCCTGCAGGAGCTCGACGACGGTCGGACGCCCCTGCGGATCGGCGGAGGAGGTGATGACGCCCTTCGGCTTGTTCAGGAGGTAGTAGACTCGTACCCCTGCCACCCGCACCCGGCGCCCGTCGACCCGCACCTGATCGCGCTCGGGATCGACACGCACGCCGAGCAGGGTGGACGTCCGTCCGTTCACCTCGACCCGGCCCGCCTGGATCAGACGCTCGCCCTCGCGTCGAGAAGCAATGCCCGCGTCGGCGAGGAATTTCTGCAGGCGGATCCCGCGGGAGAGGTCAGGAGTCGTCTCCGTCGTCCCCACGCTCGTTTTCGTCGTCCTCATCGTCCGAGGTGTCTTCACCGTTGCCGCCGTTTTCGTTGTCCTCCTCGAAGGGTCCGTGCTCCGCGACCGCGCCCAGCGCGGCGAGCTCGTGTGCGGCAGCCGCGGTCGGCGCCCCCGCCGAACCCGCCAGGGCCTCGAAATCCGAGACGTCCGGCAGGTCCTGCAGGGAGTTCAGTCCGAAGTGCGCCAGGAACTCGGAGGTCGTACCGTACAGGAAGGGTTTGCCGACCACCTTCTTGCGTCCCACGATCCGCACAAGTTTCTTTTCGAGCAGGGCTTCCAGGACCGAGGATGGGTCGATGCCGCGAATTGTCTGGATCTCCGGGGTCGTGATCGGTTGACGGTAGGCGATGATCGCGAGCGTCTCCAGTGCCTGGGACGACAGGCGGCGTCGGTTGCGGGAGCGGAACAGGGCGCGCACCCACTCCCCCAGATCCGGCTTCGTGGTCATGCGATAGCCTCCCGCCACGCGCTGCACCATCACGCCCCGTTCCTCCGGCTCGCACGATCCGGCCACGGTCTCCAGCGCGGCCACGAGAGTCTCCCGGTCGGACCCGGGGAACAAATCCACCAGGTCGTCGATCATCAAGGGCTCTTCCGCCGCGAACACCAGGGCCTCGACGATGGCCCGCAGCCTGCCGCCCTGCGGGGGCGCCGGTGTCTCAGGCATGGACGGGCCCGGGGAGCGTAGAAGGCGGCTCGTCCGCCAGGACGATGAGGATGTCTTCGAACTGGTGGCTCACGGACGCGCGCACGAGGTGCAGACGGATGACCTCGAGGAGCGCGAGGAACGTCAGGATGCAGGCGACTCGATCCTCGAGTCCGCTGAACAGCGACCGGAACTGAACCCGGCGTTCCCGCTGCACCGTCTCCATGAGCCAGGCGATCCTCTCGACGAGAGTGATGCGCTCCCGGCTGATGTGCGCCGTCTCGTCGCTCCCGACGCGGCGGAGGATCTCGCGGAACGCCCGCAGAAGCGTGAACAGGTCGGCGTCGATGCCCTGCTCGCCGGCGTATTCGGCAATCGCCGTCGCCGGCCGCAGGTAGACCAGCTCCATGATCGCCTCCCGTTCCTGAAGATGCTCCGCCGCATCACGAAGCAGCTCGGCGCGCGCCGCCCGGTCGACCTGCGCCCGCTCCTCGGGCGACGCAGGGTCCGCGGCCGCCGCGGCCGGATCGGGGGGAAGGAGCCGGCGCGACTTCAGATGGATGAGCGTGGCCACTCCGACCACGTGCTCCCCCGCCTCCTCCGGCTCCACCTTCCGGCTCAGCTCGAGGTATTCGTTGTATTGACGGGCCACCTCGGCCAGCCGCAGCTCGGTGATGTCGAGCTCCTCGATCCGGACGAGATGGAGAAGGAGATCGAGCGGCCCCTGGAAGGCGTCCAGGCGAACGTCGTCCGATCCTGAAGCCGCGGGTATCGACCGCGGCTCCTCAGTCTTCGGCGGGACTGGAGTGGCTTCGTTCACCGTGCCCCCCGGCTGTCAATTTTCATGGCTGCTCGGACCAGCTCCATCGTCTTGCGGGCCTCGGCCTGCGCCCGCCGCGCCCCGTCTGCCAGGATGTCGCGCACCCGACCGCGGTCCTGCGTCAGACGCGTGCGGCGCTCCTGGATCGGCAGCAGCACCGGCGCGAGGTGCTCCAGCAGGTACGTCTTGCAATCGATGCAGCCGATCCCGGCCCTCCGGCATTCCACGTTGACGCGCTCCTGGGTCTCGCGGCTCGAGAACGCCTTGTGCAGATCATAAACCGGACAGACATCCGGATTGCCGGGATCTTTTCGGGTCTTCCGCGCCGGGTCGGTGACCATCCTGAGAATCCGCTGCCGCGTCTCCTCGATCGGGTCGGAGAGGCCGATCGCGTTGCCGTACGACTTGCTCATCTTACGCCCGTCGGTCCCGGGCACGCGCGGGAACCGCGTCGTCTTCGCCTGGGGCTCCGGGAAGACCGGGCCATACAGCGAATTGAACCGCCTGGCGATCTCCCTGCAGAGTTCGAGGTGGGCCAGCTGATCCTCGCCCACGGGGACGGTGTCGGCTCGGTAGATCAGGATGTCGGCGGCCTGCAGGACCGGGTATCCCAGGAACCCGTAGGTCGTCAGATCACGGTTGGAAATCTGCTGCTGCTGCTCCTTGTACGTCGGCACGCGCTCGAGCCAGGGCAGTGGCACGATCATCGACAGAAGGAGGTGCAGCTCGGCGTGCTCGGGGACGTGCGATTGCACGAAGATCGTGCACTTCCCGGGGTCGAGACCGGCGGCGAGCCAGTCCAGCGCCATGTCCTCGACATAGTCCTTGAGTCGGGACGTGTCGGCGTACTCGCTCGTCAGAGCGTGCCAGTCGCAGATGGCGAAGAAGCAGTCGTTCGTGTCCTGCATCTTGATCCAGTTCTCGAGCGCCCCCACAAGGTGGCCGATGTGCATCGGGCCGGTGGGGCGGAACCCCGACAGGACCCGGTGACGCTTCGCCGTGAGAGGGGCTTCGGCGGGCTGCATCATCTCTTGATCATCGACTGGTTGATAATCTGCAGAGCGGTGGTGATACGGCCAAGCTTGCGTCCGCGCTTCTGGATCGCCTGGGTGTCGTCACCTGCCGGCTGCTCGGAGCGGGCCTCCTTCTGGACCCTGTCCAGCTCGAAGGCAAGCTGCTTCAGTTCGACCGTCGAGAATTTCTTGAAGGTGTTGGTGTTGACCAGGATCAGTCCCTCCGCGATGTCGCGCGACATGGCGTAGGCGGAGCCGCCGATGAAGTTTCCCATCACTCCCCCCGCGCAAGGCCGTATTTCTGCCACTTCCTGGCGATCATCTCCAGAGTGGCCGGATCGTGCCGAATCTCGTCCGGCCATTCGCGGTGGAATCCCTCCGAGGGCCCCTTGCGCGTCGCGTCGACGCCCATGTGGGAGCCGTACTGCGGCAGACGCGACGAGTGGTCGAGGACGTCGACCGGTCCGAGCACGAATTCGATGTCTCTCTCGGGGTCGATGTGGTTGAGTACCTTCCAGGTCGTTTCGCGCGGGTCCTGGACGTTCACATTCTCGTCCACCACGACGATGACCTTGCTGAACATCGCCTGTCCCATCCCCCAGATGGCGTGCATGACCTTGCGCGCGTGGCCCGGATAGCGCTTGCGCATGGAGACGAGAATCAGGTTGTGGAAGATCCCCTCCGCCGGCATGTTGATGTCCACGATTTCGGGGAGCTGACGCTTCATGATCGGCAGAAACACTCGCTCGATCGCCTTGCCAATATAGTAATCCTCCATCGGCGGAGGGCCCACGATCGTCGTCTGATAGATGGGCTTCTGCCTGCGGGTCACGCAGGTCAGGTGGAACACGGGGTAATCATCCGCCAGCGAGTAGTACCCTGTGTGGTCGCCGAAGGGTCCCTCGCGCCTCTTTTCGAGCGGATCGACGTAACCCTCCAGCACGATCTCGGCGGCCGCCGGGACCTCGACGTCCACGGTGACTGCCTTCACCAGCGGCACCGGCTCGCGTCTCACGAAACCCGCCAGGAACATCTCGTCCACGTCGTCGGGCAGCGGCGCCGCGGCGGCGAAAACCAGCGCGGGGTCCGCACCGATGGCGCAGGCGACCTCCAGGCGCCGGCCGTGTTCGCCGGCCCGTCGGTGGTGGTGCGCTCCATGCTTGTGAATCTGCCAGTGCATCGCGGCCGTGGTCGCGTCGAACACCTGCATGCGGTAGATGCCGCAGTTGCGCTTGCCGGTCTCCGGATCGTGCGTGAACACCAGCGGCAGGGTGATGTAGGGGCCGGCGTCCTTCGGCCAGCACTTGATCACCGGCAGGGTGAGCAGCGACGGCCGGTCCTTCTCGACGACTTCCTGGCAGGCTCCCTTCCTGACCGACACGGGAAAGAGGTCGGCCAGGTCCTTGAGCCGCGGCAGCATCTTGATTTTGTCCAGGAGAGAGACAGGCGCGCTCGTTCCGAGAAGCGCGTCGATGCGCTCTGCGAAGGAGTCCAGCGAATCGACCTCCAGGGCCAGCTTCATGCGGTTGAGGGAGCCGAGGGCGTTGATGAGCACCGGAATGTCGAACCCCAGGGGTCTCTCGAACAGGAGCGCGGGTCCGCCGTCCCTGGATTTCGAAACGCGGTCGGTCACCGCGCTGATCTCCAGGTCTACGCTCACCGGCTCGTGCACCCGCACCAGCTCGCGCCGCGCCTCCAGGACCTCGAGAAAGGCGCGCAGGTCGGCGTGCGCCAAGGATCTCCTTTCAGGAACGGCCGGCGGCCGCCGGCTTGCGTCCGGCGGCCTTGGCCGCCGTCTTGAAGACAAGCGTGACCATCCCCAGGCCGACCTTGTCCCCGCTCACGATGGGAGAGGGCGCCCCGGACGAGAGGCGCTGGCCATTGACGAACGTCCCGTTCAAAGCGCCGACCTCCTCCGAAAGGAGGAAGGCCCCCTCCGCCAGGACGATCCGGGCGTGGCGGCGGGACACGGAGCGGTTGATATCGACCTGTGTGAGGTCGACCTCCGGCCGCGTGCCGGTGACGGGGTCGTACCGTCCTATGAGCGAAGTGTCGGTGGTGATCGGGAAGTGACGTGAGCCGCCCTCCAGGACGAGCAGGGCGAATGCCCCCTCCGGCACCTCCACCTCCCCGATCGGCTTCGGGGCGGCGGAGACACCCGAAGACGGCGCCGCCGTCGCGGCCGGTGGCGGCGCCTCGGCCGGCTGGTCGATGTCCACGGCGGCGATGCGTGCCCCCGCAGTGGGCTTCCCCGGAGCGGGGGCGCGGGACAGGATCTCGATCTTCCGGTTGGCCTCCTGCAGCCGGTTGCTCAGCTTGCGGAGCATGCGCACCGCGATCTCGATGTTCGCGCGGATCATCTTGTCGAAGGTGGTGCTGTTGATCTCGATGATCTCGCACTCGTCGAGCGCCTCGGCTGACGCGGTCCTGGGCAGACCCTCCAGGACGGCGATCTCTCCGAAGAAGTCTCCCTTCTCCATGATCGCCAGCTCCTGCTTCACCCCGCCCGTACTCCTGAAGATGCGCACTGCGCCCGACTGGACGACGTACATCTCGCTGCCGAGGTCCCCCTCGACATAGATCGTCTCGCCTTTCCTGCGCTTGACCGTAAACTCTTTGAAGGGATCGCCTGCCATCGGGCTTATTTTTTGTCCGCCATGGACTTACGGGCGGGACGGTGGCGATGATAATGGATGGCAAAAGATGATGTCAAACATTTGCGTGAGAGGCGGCCGGACCTTTTCTCGCTACAATGCGGTTTCCATGCGGCGATCTTCGCGACCTCCCCGCCGGACTGCCAGGCCGATCCTGCGCCTCTCTATTGCGTTCACGACCCTTCTATGCGGGGTCGCCTTCACCGCCGCCGGCGACGACGCCCCGAAGGGGCCGGCGGCGACCCGGACCGGCCGGCCGGGGAAACGCTCCGGCCGCTCCGCCATCCCGGTCCTGCGCTGGCCGATGGAGCGCCCCGGCGCCGTCCTGTCGTCCTTTGGCGAGTACAGGTACGACCATCTGCACGCGGGGATCGACATCTCGACGGGGGGCGGCACCGGCCTCAAGGTCCTGGCCGCGGCGGCCGGAGAAGTGTTCCGGCTCAAGGTGGAATGGAGGGGATACGGGCGGGCCCTGTATCTGCGCCATCCTGGCGGGCGCGTCACCGTCTATGGTCATCTCGAACGGTACGAGGACAAGGTGCTCGGGCTCGAAAGACTCGTTTCACAACGGCAGGCGCAAGCGGGGACCCGCTACCCGGGAGATATCTACCTCGAGCGCCCGCTCCGCGTAACGCGCGGCCAGGTGATCGCCTACTCCGGGGAATCGGGTGTGGGTCTCCCCCACCTGCATTTCGAGGTGCGCGACGGCGGAGACGCTCCTCTCGATCCGTTCCTGGCCGGGCTACCCCGCCCCTCCGACAGCCGTCCACCGGTGCTCGAGGCGCTGACCGTGACCGCTGCGTCCGCCTCGACGTTCGTCGAGGGAGATGCTCGCGAGGTGGTCTATCCGCTGAGGCCCGGTCTCCCCGGCACCCTGACGTCGTCCAACCCGATCAGGGTGAGCGGACCCTTCCTTGCCGTCTTGAGCGCCTTCGACCCGGCCGGCGCCACCGGGCGCGCCGGCGTAGGCGGCGTCGAGGTGACGATCGACGGCGGCGTCCGTTACCGCCTGGCGCTCCATTCTTTTCGGTTCGATCAGTATGCCCAGGCGGGCCTGATCTTCGATCACCGCTCCAGCAGGCTGGGGCCCGCCGCCTTCGGATATCGCCTGAATCACCTGCCGGGCAACGATCTCGGCACAGGTCCTCTCGACGCCCCGGCACCAGCCGAAGGTGTCTACCCGGGCGCCATCGATCTGCCACCTGGGTTCCACCGGATGGAGATCACCGTCGAGGACGCCGCCTCGAACCGATCGCGCGCAGGCGTGTGCATCCAGGTTGGACGGCCGAAGGCTGTGGAGGCTATCGATTGGGACGGCCGCGACGGGGGCTCCGTGGGGGTGCGCTTCCGTCTTTCCCCCGCCGAGGCGTCCGGCGACCCCGCCGGTCACGGCGCCGACCCGTCGGCCTGCTCCGCTCCGTCCCGGGACGTGCAGGCTGAATTCTGGGACGACAGGAAGCGTGCCTTCAGTGCGCTGACGTGCCGGATGGACGACGGGGTTTGCACGCTTCCCCCCGTCCTCGATCGAGGCGCCGTTTCCGCGGTCCGCCTGAGAGAGACGCGAAACGGCGTCCCCGGCCCATGGCGCCTTCTGTCGCGGGACACTGCGACAGTGCCACCCGCGGAGAGTCTCCCCGTCGACGTCGACGCCTGGCCCGCGTTCCTCGATGTGCTGGCGTCGCTCGAAGGCCCCGCGGTTCCGCCGCTGCGGCTCGCGTCCGGACTGGACCATAGTCCCCTGGAAACGCTCACGTATCGTGACGGCCTCTTCTGCGGCACCGGGCTGGCTTATACCCGTGCCGCCGGTCTCGCCCCCTTCTTCATCGTCGCCGATTCCTCCCCGACACCGGTGGCCAGCCTGGCGCTCGACGTGCGCTGGGTGGAGCCTGGCCGGCCGGTCGACTATCGAGGGCCTGGCTTCTCCCTGCACCTTCCGGAGAAGGCGCGCTTCTTTCCCGGACCGCTCGCTCTGCGCACCGAGAGGACTCCGGGAACGGACAGGCTGCCGTCGATTTCCGACGCGATCGAGATCCTTCCTGAGGGGGAGGCCCTCGATGAGCGGGGCGTCCTGGCGTTCGAGCTGTCCCCGGATGCCGTCGCTGCCGAGACGCTCGGAATCTACCGCTGGGATCCGTTCCACCGGCGCTGGTCCTACGAGGGGGGCGATCTGGAGGAGGGGGGCACGCGCCTGTCGCTCCATTTCCGGCGCTACGGTCGGTTTGCCCTCCTCCAGGACGCATCCCCTCCCGAGATCCTGGAGGTCGTTCCCGCTCCGGGCTCCCGCTCGACCAAGCGTCGCCCGTCGATCTCCGCGCGCGTGGAGGACCAGGGGAAAGGACTCAATTACGACGGCGTGACCTTCGAGCTCGACGGGCGAAGGCTCGAGTCGGAATTCGATCCCGATCGCGGAATCTCGAAGGTCCTCGATCCACCGAGCCTCCCCTTGGGTAAGCATCACCTCAAGGTCGTCGCCGTGGACCTGGCGGGCAACGCCTCGCAGCCGAGCGAAGCGGATTTCGAGGTGCTGCAGCACTAGGACCGCTCGCGACTACCCTATGATCTCGGCGTACACGCCCCGGACGGCGGCCGTGTGACGCTGAAACGTCTGCTTGACGTGAAGCGCACGCGCCTCCGGGTCGGGCGGAGCACCCTCGAAGGCCAGACCGATCTCGGCGAGCCCGGCCGGATCGTCCGGAAGTCCGCGCAGCGGCCGATCGTGGATGAGACGCATCTCGTGGTCCAGGGCGCGGAAGAACAGGTACGCCTCATAAAGCACCTGCATCCGTGAGTCGCTCAGGTGCCCCAGCCGGTTCAGCAGAGTGAGGAGTCTGATCGTGTCCTTGTCGGGAGGATTGCGCGCACCGTGACGCAGCTGCAGGAACTCGATGATGAAGTGAATGTCGAACAACCCACCCTCTCCCAGCTTCACGCTCCTGTGTACGTCTCCACGCGTCTCCTGGATGAGTCTCCGCCGCATGCCATCCACCGCCCCGCGCAGGACGTCCGGGCCCAGACGTGAGCCCCTTCCCAGGATCAGGGCCTCGAGCGTGTCCACCGCGCGCGCGCCCAGGCCGAGGTCCCCCGCCACCGGCCGGGCCTTGAGAAAGGATTGCATCTCCCACACCTCCGCGGCATCCCGGAAATAATCCTCGAGCCCGGCGAGCGTCGTGACCAGCTCCCCTTCCCCGCCGGAGGGTCGCAGCCTGAGGTCCACGCGATAGAGCTGGCCCTCGCGACTGAGCGACGAAAGAGTCCTGACGATCCGCTCGCACCAGACCCGCGCGAGCGTCAGGGCCCGGCCGCTCCGGTCGGTCTCCTCGCAGACGAAGACGAGATCCACATCGGACGCGTAGTCCATCTCGCGGTACCCGAGACGGCCGAGACCGAGAACGGCCAGGCGCAGTCCACGCGGGGAACGCCGTCCGCGCCCGTCGAGATCGCGGCGCATCAGTCCGACCGTCGCCTGCAGCGTCGCCTCCGCGAGATCGGAGAGGCTCTTCAGGACCTCCCGCAGCGTGACCTGACGGTTGATGTCGCGCAGCGCGATCATGGCGATGGCCTCCTGGTGACGTCGGCGCAACCCGGCGGCGACGGCGCGCTCGTCGCCGCCCCGACTCCCGGCCGCCAGGAGATGCTTGCGGTAGTCCGCGGCGTCCGGGGTGCGCACGATCCGCCCCCGGTCCTCGAGCGTCCTGAGGATCGCCGGGCGGCGAATCAGGAGGGCGGCGAACAGGTCGCTGCGTCCCAGAAGACGCACGGTCGGTCCAACCAGCGCGGGGCGGGACAGGAATCGAAGCAGCTCCCCCTCCTCCGCCACGATCGTCGAGAACAGCTTCTCGAGATTCTCCAGCGCGCGCCGCGGGTTCTGGGCCTCTCCAACGGCCGCGAGGATCAGCGGTCCGGTCTTGCGTATCGCCCGGCGCACCGCGGGTGCCACCGCCGCCGCCTGGAGGATCCTGCGGATCAGCTTGACCGGACGGAGCGCGATGACCGCATCGGTCAGGCCGGAGCGCCGCAGCCGTTCCCGGAGCGTGTCATCGTCGCAACGGTCGAGCCACAGGTCGAGTTCCGCTTCCTCGAGCCGAGCCTGGGCGGCCGCCCCCACGACCGAATCGTAGAACCGGCGCACAACCTCCCGATGTCGATCGAGCTCTTGAAGAAGGGCCTCGGCCTCCCGGCCTGGAAATGTGTCATGCAGCCGCATCCGGCGCGCCGTGAGCCGGAGCTCCTCGATCCGCCGGGGCAGGGTGGCCGTCTTCCTGTTCTGCCCGAGCTGCAGGCGGTGCTCGAGGTTGCGCAGGAAAACGTACGCCTTGTTCAATGCGGCGTACTCCTCGTACTCGACAAAGCCCTTGTCGGCCAAACGATGCAGGGCCAGGAGGGTGTTGCCCTGGCGCAGCCACGGATCCCTTCCGCCATGCTGCAGCTGGAGCGCCTGCACGGCGAACTCCAGCTCCCGGATCCCGCCGCGTCCCAGCTTGATGTCCCTGTCGGATCGTCCCTCTTCACTGAGCCGCGCGTCGATCCGGTCCTTCATCTGGACGATCTCCAGGATGAGGTAGGGGTCCGGATCGGGGCGGTAGACGAGGGGCTCGACCCCGGATGTGAAACGACGCCCGAGCTCCAGGTCCCCTGCCGCGGGTCGCGACTTGATGAGCGCCTGCCGCTCCCAGGCCTCCGCCCAGTTGCGGTAATAGGCGATCGCGGCGGAGAGCGGAATGACGATGTCGCCGTCGCGGCCACCGGGCCGCAGATCCAGGTCGACCCGGAACGCGTGCCCCTCGGGTCCCGAGCCCGAGATGAGACGGGTCACGTCGGAGGCCAGCCGGGCGAAGAATTCCTTGTTGCCGATGGACGCGGCGCCCGACGCCTCGGCGCCGGACGTCTCCCCGTCCCGCGAGAACACATACAGGAGGTCGATATCGCTGCTGTAGTTGAGCTCCCGGCCCCCCAGCTTCCCGAGAGCCAGGATCGTGAACGTGGATTCCGCGAGGTGGCCCTGATCGTCGCGGCAGGTCGGCCTGCCGTAGCGCGCCTCCAGGGGGGCTCGCGCCATGAGGAGCGCCCGATCCAGGAGCACGTCCGCCAGGAGCGACAGGGCGCCCGTCACGGCCGGCAGATCCGCGACCGACAGGAGATCGGCGAGCGCCACACACAGGAGCTCGCGCTTCATGAAGCGGCGCAGGACGAGCGATGGGTCCTGACCCGAATTCAGGTGGATGGAGCGTGCCAGATCCTGCTCGAGATCCTCGCGAGTGCGTGGTTCACGCGGCAGCCCACCCGCAGGAATGGCCTCCAGGAATTCCGGATTCTGGACCAGCAGGGACGAGAGGTAGGGGCTGAACCCGGCCAGCGTCAGAAGATTCGGGAGGCGGGCCGGGTCGATGGGACGATTCGTCTCCGCCCGCAACGCCTCCAGGGCCCGCAAGGCCGAGGCGGGATCCGGAAGCCGCTGCACCTCCGCGGCCAGGCGCGACACCTCGGCCCGCGGCAGGTATTCGGATAAAAGGGCCTTGAGAGCGGCCTCTTCCAAGGACTTCCTCCCCGCGCCGGCGGCGCCAGGGTGCCATCCTAAGCCACCCGCGCGGGTGAAGGCCCCGGGTTCCGCTTAAATGTCGAAATACAGGGAGAATTCGTAGGGGTGCGGGCGCAGGCGCATCGCGTTCACTTCATGCTCCCGCTTGTAATCGATCCACATCCGGATGTTGTCCTCGGCGAACACGTCCCCCTTCAACAGGAAGTCGTGGTCGTCCTCGAGGTTCTGGAGCGCCTGTTCGAGCGACCCCGGCAGTGAGGGGATCTGCTTCAGCTCCTTCGGCCCCAGGCCGTAGATGTCCTTGTCCAGCGGCTTGCCCGGATCGATCTTGTTCTCGACGCCATCGAGGCCCGCCATCAGCATCGCCGCGAAGGCCATGTACGGGTTGCACGACGGATCCGGCGGCCGGTATTCCAGGCGCTTGGCCGAGGGACTGTTCGAGATCATCGGGATGCGGATCGCGGCAGACCGGTTGCGGCGCGAGTACGCCAGGTTGACCGGCGCCTCGAATCCCGGCGTGAGTCTCTTGTAGGAGTTGGTGGTCGGCGCAATGAGGGCGGCCAGCGCCGGAGAATGCTTCAGAAGCCCGCCTATGTAGTGCAGGCCCATCTGCGAGAATCCGCCATAGCCATCCCCCGCGAACAGGTTCTTCCCGTTCTTCCAGAGGCTTTGATGGCAGTGCATGCCGGAGCCGTTGTCGCCGAACAGCGGCTTGGGCATGAAGGTGACGGTCCGGCCGCGCTTGATGGCCGTGTTCTTGACGATGTATTTGTACATGATGACATGGTCGGCCGCCCGCGTCAGGGTGTCGAAGCGGACGTCGATCTCCATCTGCCCCCCCGTCGCGACTTCATGATGATGCGCCTCGACCGACATGCCGGCGCGCTCGAGATTGAGCACCATCTCGGTGCGCAGGTCCTGGAAGTGGTCGTGCGGCGGGACGGGAAAATACCCCTCCTTGTGGCGGGGCCGGTAGCCGAGATTCGGTTTCTCGTCCTTGCCGCTGTTCCATTGTCCTTCGACCGAGTCGAGGAAGTAGTAGCCGCAGTGCGCCTGCTGGTCGAAGCGCACGTCGTCGAAGATGAAAAACTCGGCCTCCGGCCCGAAATAGATGGTGTCGGCGATCTTGGTGTATTGCAGATAGCTTTCGGCGCGCTGGGCGATGGCGCGCGGGTCGCGGCCATAACGTTCCTTGGTCACCGGGTCGACCACGTTGCAGATCAGGTTGAGCGTGGGGACCTCGGTGAATGCGTCCAGGAACGCCGTGTCCGCATCCGGGACGACGAGCATGTCGCTCTCGTGGATCGCCTGGAATCCCCGGATCGAGGAGCCGTCGAACCCGAACCCCTCCTCGAAGCTGCTCTCGGTCAGCTCGTGGGCCGGCACCGAGAAGTGCTGCCACAGACCAGGCATGTCCATGAAGCGAAGGTCGACAATCTTGATGTCGTTGTCCTTGACCATTTTCAACACGTCCGCCGGCTTTCGCATGGGGTCTGGCGTCTCCTTCGTAGAGAGGGGTCCGGGCCAAGAAGAGGGGGCGGATTATAGCACAGCGTTTCCGGGCGTCAACGCACCCGCCGCTGCGCGCCGCCTCGATCGTCCTTGTCGGAGCAACCTGCGAATGCTAGAGTAGCGCCCCGTGAGGCGACGACTCGCACCGGCGATCGTTTTCTTCGCGGTCCTGGCGCGCGGCGGTGCCGCGCACGCCCGGGATGCCCCGGCGCCGGTACCCGCCGCCACTCCTGCCGGGGAGAGCCGACCCACCGAGTCACCGGCTCCGTCCCCTTCGCCCGCTACGCCTCCCGCGGTTGACTGCCTGTCACGACCCCTGGAGGCGGGCGAGCGCGACATTCTTCTCCGGCTCGCGTGGCGCACTCTGTCCGGTCACCTGACCGACCACCCGATCAAAGACGCCGACCTGGAGGTCTACACGTTCACGCCGTGTCTCATGACGCCACGGGGCCTGTTCGTCACGCTCAAGAAGGGGGACCAGGTCCGGGGTCTGCAGGGGGAGATCGAGCCGACGCGCCCGCTCTATCAACAGGTGATTGTCTTCACACGACGGGCCGCGACCCGCGATCCGCGCTTCCTGCCCTTGACGGAGCGGGACCTCGGGAGCCTCACGGTGTCTTTGTCCATCATCGGCGTACGCCGGAAGGTGGCGGGACCCTCCGACATCCACGTGGAGAGCGAGGGGGTGTTTCTCGAAAAGTGGGGGCGTCGGGCGCTCTTCCTTCCTGGGATCGCCTCCCGACAGGGCTGGACAGCAGAAAGAACCCTCGACGAGTTGTGCTCCCAGGCGGCCCTGCCGAAAGGATCGTGGTCGGAATCGGCGCGCATCGAGACGTTCACGACGGACGAGGTGTCCGGCGGTCCGCCGGTCGATTCACCCGCCGCTCCGCCCCCTTCCCCGGAACCGTCATCGAGCCCGCCGGTTCGGACACCGCCCCGGCAATCCTGAGGGTGGGCCAGTCCGCTAGCGCCGTTTGTCGGACGCAAGGGGTACGATCGACGACTTGAACGTGTCGAGCAGCTTGTCGATCTCCCCGACGAGGGCCGCTTCCTTCTCCGGATTCGGGTTGACGCTGTCCGTTCCGAGGGCGCGGCCGTGCGCCAGCGCCAGGACGTAGTACTCGACGTCCTCCCGCCCGCCCCAGAAGACCTTCCCCCTGAAAGGGCCTTCGCCCAGGCGGCTCTTGACCGTGTCGAGCCAGCGTCCCTCGACGGACCATGTGCCGTCGTATTTCTTCCACTCCCCCTGCGTGACCTTGAGGCTGTCCTTCTGGAACTCGAATTCTCCGCACCAGCGCAGGTACTCGCGCAGGCGCTTCAGGAGCTCCTCCTGGTCCTTGACGCGCTCGTGTTTCTGGACCGACTTGTAGGCGACCACGATTTGAATGTTGTCACCCGCCGGACCGCTGCGCAGGCGGAAATAGCCGCTGTACTGATTCTCCCCCGGGGATGTGCCGATGATGCCGGTCGGGAAGCGCCCCTGCGCGCTCGCCGCGATCGGAGCGAACTCCCATTCCTTGCGGTTGGGCACCGCCTTGCCGAAGTCGAAGGTCATGTTGTTGTATTTGTGCAGGAAGCGCTCGAGGCCGCCGACCACGTTGGAATAGATGAACAGATCGTAGGTGTTGTCCTGCATCTTGGCGGTCTGCTTCTGTCCGCTCGGATCGGTGTAGGAAATCTCGATGCCGGGGAAGGTGATCTCGTTGAGGCGGCGCGCCAGCACGAGCTCGTTCGGGATGACGGCGTACATCCGGTTCTTGAACGTCGGCATCGACGCGAAGAAGACGTTGTTCTCCACCTTGCGCGCGGAGGACTGCTCTCCCGTCGCCTCGGTTCCCACGTCGCGCTGGTACGTCTCCTTGACCGACACCCCGTCGGGATACGTCTGCTTGAAGGTGACGTCGGTGAACGTCTGGCCGCTGATGTTGTAGATGACCATCTGGGTGACCAGCGAGAACTTCTCGGTTCCGATGTCGAACTTGGCGCCGTACGACGGGTAGACGCTGAACAGCGGCGTCTGGGAGGACGCCGGGCCGGCCAGCGCCAGGAGCCATGCTGCGCAGCCAAGGGCCGCGGCGCGGGAACGTGTCATGATCGCGAAACCTCCTCGTCGTGTGTCGATCGAAAGCGCAAGATTATAGCATGCGGAATTCGCGACTTCACGCGGACGCGCGGCGCAGCAACAGCGCGGCGGCGGCGAGGCAGAGGCACGCCAGCAGGTGGGACCACGAGGATTGGACGAAGACGTTCTGGGCCTCGTCGCCGACCGCCCCGAGGCAGACCGAAAGGATGTTGATCAAGGCATGCGCCACCATCGACGGAACGAGGGAGCCGGTGCGCTGCACGAGATAGCCCAGGTACAGACCGATGATCAGAAGGACATCGAACCGCCACGGATTGAGATGGAATCCCGCAAAGACGAGCGCCCCCACCACGATCGCCGTCCTGCCGCTCTCGAATGTCTGCCGGAGACCAGCCTGCACGAACCCCCGGAACAGGATCTCCTCGCAGACGCCCGGGACCACGCCAAGCAGCAGGAGCAGGAGGAGGAAATCCAGAGGGCCGTCGAACGACCCGAGGGATTCGAACAGGGCCCGCAGACCCTCCGGCAGGGGAAAGAGGCGGTCCTGCCACAGGACCGCGTAGTTGATCACGTGGTTCAGCCCCACGGCACCGAGAACGGCCCCCGCGAGCACCCGTCCACCCGGCCAGACGATCGGAAGGACGGCGCGGCGGTCCAGGTAGAACCAGCGGATCCCGAGGAGCACGGGCGCGGCGATGAAGAAAATCTGGGTCACCAGGATTCCCCAGCGGAGGCTTGCAATCTGGAGCGGGCGTCCCGGCAGGAGGTTGAGAAGCAGGACGAGCCCCAGGATCAGGGCGATTTCGAGGCGTTCCGGGGCGCTTCGCAGGGCGCGCACGGGATGGCCGAGCGTCGCGGGGGTCGGTGCGTCCACCGGTTCCATCGAGAGTGCGTCAGCGGGACAGTCGGACGGTGACCTTCAGGCTCAGACGGACCGGCCTGCCGTCGACGCTCGCGGTGACCGGCAGCTCGATGGTCTTCTCCTGGCCGGGTCCGATCGAGCCGATATCGATGCTGGAGGCGGCCGGCGCGGGAGTCTCCCAGTTTCCGTCGAGATCGATCGGCTCGTCGAGGTCGATCGGATCCTCGAACTCGACGCGCGGGGCAACGGCCCGCAGCGGCGCCGACGCCAGCGGGCGGGACGGGGCCCCCGCTCCCCCGGAGGCACGGGCAACGGCAGGCACCGGCTCGGCCTCCAGCTCCTGGAGGAGATCCTCCCCCAGGTCGACGGATCCGTCCTCCCGCTCCTCGATTTCGGGCAGGTCGATCTCGTCCACCAGATCGATGACGTCGTCCATCGGCGGCGCGGCGGCGCGCGAGGAGGGTGGCGCCGGGCGCGCGGCGCGGGAGGGCGGGACGCTGACGGCGGCTTCGGCGGGCTCCTCGATCTCCAGGGCTTCCAGGGCGAGGTCCTCCTCGGGCTGAGGCGCTGAGGGAGCGGCCGGCCTCGCCGCCGGTACAGGCCGGGCGGGAGGAGGTGCTATGGGCCTCGGTCCCTGCGCGATCGCCCGCGGCGGAGCCTCGCCCGCCGCCTCGACCGGCGTCGTCGCGTCCGGCGCCCCCGTGCCGTCGAGCTTGTACTTTGACGCCAGGTTGTTGAGAACCAGCTTGGTGATCGCCTTGAGGGTGTCCTCGACCCCGATCCCGGTGGTCGCCACGGCCTCGTAGAAGGGGGCGTTGTGACGGTTGATCTGGGCGTTCATCTCTTCGATCGACGCGAGGTGGGGCAGGTCACGCTTGTTGAACTGCATGACCAGCGGGGTCTCCTCGATGCGCAGGCCCATCTCGCGCAGATTGTCCTCGAGGTTCTTGTAGCTCTCGACGTTGGCCTCCAGCATCTTGGACTGTGAATCGGCCACGAACACCACGCCGTCGGCCCCCTTCAGGACCAGCTTGCGCGTCGAGTTGTAGAACACCTGTCCCGGCACGGTGTAGAGCTGGACCCGCGTCTTCATGCCCCGGATCCGGCCCAGCTCGAGCGGCAGGAAATCGAAGAACAGAGTCCGGTCCGTCTTCGTCGCGAGGGACAGCATCTTCCCCTTCTTGACGTTGTCAGGGAGCGACTCGTAGGTGAACTGCAGGTTCGTGGTCTTGCCGCAGAGCCCCGGACCGTAGTAGACGATCTTGGCGGTCAGCTCGCGGGTCGAATAGTTAAAGAGAACCATTCGCTCTCCGCAGGTCCGGGAATATAACACCCGCTCCGGGGGGAGTCAACGAACGGGCCTGCTGCGCCGGAAGCTCACGACCAGGGGAGAGACGGAGAGCCCCAGACGCGAGCGCAGGCGACCGGTCATGAACCGCCGGTACGGCTCGGGAACCTTCCGGCCATTCCCGAACACGATGAACCTTGGCGGCGGCCCTCCCCCCTGCGTGATGTAATAGAAGCGCACTTCCCGCCCGCCATCCGCGGGCGGCTGCTTCTCCGCGACGATCTCCTGGAGCGCGCGATTCAGCTCGGCGGTGGTGAAGCGTCTGAGACCTTCCTGTCGCAGGGTCTCAAGCGTGTCGAGGAGCCGATCGACCCCTTCTCCCTGGAGCGCCGACAGCGGCACGATCGGCATGTACGATGCAAATCCGAGCGTATCGCGAATCGCCTCCAGCCGCTTCGTCCGCGCCCCGCCGCTCAAAGGCACCAGGTCGATCTTGTTCGCCGCCACGACGGCCGGAATCCGGTCGTGGGCCACCAGCCCGAGGATGGTCTTGTCCTGGTGGTCGATTTCCGACGAGGCATCGACCAGGACCACGGCGATCGCGGCCTCCTGCAGCGCCTGTCTTGCCTTCAATACGCTGACCCACTCGATTTCTTCGGAGCGGCCGGAGCGCCGCCTGATCCCCGCGGTGTCGATGACCCTGTAGGTCACCCCGGCGTGCTGGAACAGAGCGTCGATCGGATCGCGCGTGGTTCCCGGGATCGGGGCCACGAGAACGCGGGACTCCTTCACCAGCCTGTTGAACAGAGAGGACTTGCCGACGTTCGGCCGACCCACGATGGCCACCGGCACACCGGACTGCTCGGCGGGGCCGCGCGGGCCCGGGAGCGCTCCGACCAGCCGATCGATGAGCTGGTCCAGACCTCGACCCTGCTCGGCCGAGATCGGGACGACCTCTCCGAGTCCAAGGCGGTAGGCGTCCGCTTCGAGCCCCTCCAGGGAGCCTGCGTCTATCTTGTTGGCGACGGGCACGATCGGCTTCCCTGAAGAGCGCAGGAGGCGCGCCACCTCGAGATCGAGCCCGGTGACTCCCGCGCGGCCATCCATGACCAGGAGGATCACATCCGCCTCGTCGACAGCCTTGAGCGCCTCCAGGCGCACTCGTCGAGTGAGGTCGTCGGTCTTGCCATGGACCACACCCCCCGTGTCCACCAAGGTCACGGCCACACCGAACAGGTCGCAGGTCGCCATCAGGCGATCGCGGGTCACGCCAGGGATGTCAGAGACGATCGCCTTCCGCCGGCCGAGCATGCGGTTGAAAAGAGTGGACTTGCCGACATTCGGCGCGCCCACGATGGCGACGACAGGTGCCGGCACCGCGGAAGACCTCGAGAAATCGAGCGCAAGTGATTGAAGCCGAATGGAATATAGCACAGACGGGCAATCGGCACGTCTTGACAGCCTCTGTCGTACCTGCCTATACTTTCAGTAATTTACGCTCGTTTGCTCTGCGTCGAACGGGAGGCCGGGGGATGATCAAGACCGATATCATTAATAATGTAGCCAAAAGCGCCGATATCACGCGCGTCAAGGCGGTGGTCGCCGTCGAGGCGATCCTGGACGCCATGAAGGAGTCGATGCGCCGGGGGGAGCGGATCGAGCTGCGCGGGTTCGGCGTCTTCCAGGTCAAACCGCGCAAGAAAGGGATCGGCCGCAATCCCCGGACGGGCACGGAAGTGCGCATTCCCCCCGGCAAGACGATCCGCTTCAAGCCAGGCAAGAACCTTCGTAACTTGAGGTAGCCCGGGGGCTTCCTGGAGCGGCGCTTCGGCAACGCCCGCCGCCCGCGGTAGAATGAACGCTCCAATGGAGAGCGCACCGCGGGTCCTCGATCAGTATCCTCCTGTCGGGCGCCCGACCCCGCCCGCGCCCCCGATCGTCATTCGCGTGTCGCGCCCCCGGCTGCCTGCGTGGGTCAATCTCGTATTCTTTTTGATGACCGTGGTCGCCACGCTCGTCGCAGGGACTCTCCTGACGCTCGATGACTACACGGGGAAAACAGTTCGGGACGTCATCCTCACGCCCGGACTCTGGACGATCGGGCTTCCGTATTCTCTGAGCCTGATCCTGATCCTCGGTTCGCATGAGATGGGCCACTATGTGGCTTGCCGACGCTACGGCATCGAGGCCACGTTGCCCTTCTTCATTCCCGCCCCCACCTTTATCGGGACATTTGGCGCAGTCATCCGGATCCGCTCACCGTTCACGAGCAGACGGGCCCTGTTCGACGTTGGCGTCGCCGGCCCGATCGCCGGCTTCGTGGTGGCGATGCCGATCCTGGCGTACGGTGTCTCGCGCTCGATGATCGTCCACCAGTTGCCCCGGCAAGACGACATCGCTCTGCCTTCCTGTCTTCTTCTCGAGCTGGCCTACGCTCAACTCTTCCGGAATCTTCGTCCGGGCGACGTCATCCAGCTCCATCCCGTCACCGTGGCGGCCTGGGTCGGGTTGCTCGCGACATTCCTGAACCTTCTTCCGATCGGACAGCTCGACGGGGGTCACATGCTCTACGCGCTGTCGCGCCGCCTGCACCGGCCGATCTCCTTCGCGGTCATCGTCGGCCTGATCGCCGGTGGTTTCTTGTACGGCGGGTATCATCTCATCCTGTTCGGCGTGCTCTGGGCGGCCATCGGTCCCCGGCATCCGCCCGTGGTCGACGAGGGAGAGCCGCTCGGGTTTGCCCGCGTGCTCGTGGCGCTCCTGGCCCTGGCCATTTTCGTGCTCTGCTTCATGCCACGCTCTCCCCGGCTGGTCTGATCCTCACGGACTCCCGGGGTTTCCCGAGTCCAGGCGTTCCACGAGCCAGTCGGACGAGCCGTCCGTGGTGAAACGGACCGCCCCGTCGCGATCGGTCCGGTACACTTCCACGCCGGCGTCTTCAAGCCTGCGCAGGACCTCCGCGTCCGGATGCCCCCAGGGGTTGGTCGCTCCCACGGAGATCACGCCCAGTTTCGGACCGACCGCCCGGAGGAACGGCCCGGTCGTCGAGGTCCGGCTGCCGTGGTGGCCGACCTTCAGGAGGTCCGCCCCGATCTCGCGCCCCTCGCCGAGCAGAATCGTCTCGAGCGCCGACTCCAGATCGCCGGTCAGGAGGACGCTGTGCGCGCCGAACGAGACACGCAGGACGAGCGAGTCGTCGTTCCTTGCCGGTCCGCTGACGTCGACACCGCGCCCCGGATTGAGCACGTCCACGCGGGTGCCGCCCAGGACGATGCGCACCCCCCTGCGCGGGAAGACGATGGCCCCGCCTCCCTCCTTCGCGAGCGCTTCGATCTCCCGCACGGCCGCATCATCCACCGGCATCCTTCCAAGCCACACGGCCGCCGGCGCGAACGACCTGACGACCGCCGCGGCCCCTCCCAGGTGGTCACGATGCGCGTGGGTGATGGCCAGGATGTCGATCTTCAGCACTCCCAGCGACCGGAGCGCCGGTGCGACGACCTTCGATCCGACGTCGAACTGCGAGCGCGCGAAGCCTCCTGCGTCGATGAGCATCGTCGGCCCCGCGGGGAATCGGACCAGAAGCGCGTCACCTTGCCCGACGTCGAGGGCGGTCACATCCAGGCGGCCGTTCGAAGCGGGGGCTCGTCCGGCCACCGCCGTGAGTGCTATCGCAAGAGCCAGGAAGAGCCAGGCCGCACGCCGGACCCACCCAACGCCGTGTCCCGCCACCACGATCGCGGCCTGTCCCATCAGGACCAGCCAGACCGGCGGAGGCAGAACGAAGAACGAGCACCAGGCCGGCGTCGAGACGATCGAGGTCGCCCGTTCCAGAACAAGGACGAGAGCGCCCGCGACGTTGATCAATTCGATCGCCACGGGATGGCCCAGCGGCTCGATGAGGCAGACGAGCAGGCCGACGACCAGGAGCAGGGCCGCGAGCGGAACCGCGAACAGGTTGGCGAGGACCGCAATGGGGGTGAGCGTCTGGAAGTGCCGCGCCGAGACCAGCGCCGTCGACAGCAGCGCCGCGGCCGACACTTTCAGCGACGCGAGAATCCAGCCGATCGATGCGCTCATCCCGACCCGCAGGCGTCCAGGTTCGCCGGGCGGCTGGACGTTCCCCGCCCCGGCGGAGCGTTGCGTGACGAGAAGGAGAAGGCCGAGCGTCGCCGCGACGCTCAGCTGGAAACCGGGGTCGAAGGCCCAGGCCGGGTTGGATAGGACGATGAGCAGCGAGGCGGTGCCGATGGCGTCCCTGCCGCGCACGCCCCTCCCCTGCACCGCACCGCCCAGGGACAGAAGGGACATCAGCGCCGCTCGAGCGATCGAGCCGCTGGCGCGGACGACCCCCCAATAGAGAAGCACGCACAGCGCCAGCACGACACGCCGCGCTCTCGGAGACAAGGGCAGGAGGCGCAGGGCCATGGCCGCAAGCCCGACGAGGAGCGCCACGTTGAATCCGGACAGAGCGACGATGTGATACACACCTGCGCGGATCAGACGATCCTGGAACTCGGGTGAGAGGTCGTCCCGTTCGCCGATCAGGAGGGCGGCGAGGAAGGGGACCGTCCCGTCGTCCCGGTCCTTCGCGGCTCGTCTCAGTGTCGAAAGGAAGGAGCGCCGCGCCATCGAAGGAAAAGCCGCGATCTCGTCGCGGTCGCCGCCCAGAACCTCGAGCAGCCGCGCGCTCTTGCTCGTGCCGACGAGATCGATCCCGCGCGCCCGGAGGTAGGAGGAATAGTCGAACGCCCCCGGATTCCGGAACGTCCGGGGGGGGCCGAGCCGGGAGCTGATCCGAACCAGGTCGCCGGGCCGAGGGCCAGGGGGGTCGGCAGGCCCCGGCGCGGGAGTTGTGATCCGGACCAGGATCGATCGTGCGGGCCTGCACAGGAACGGGAGACGACCGGGGATTTCGAACGTTACGGCGCGGACGGTGAGGGACAGCCTTCCATCGGGGAGATCGTCGGCGTCGAGGAGCCGTCCCACGATCTCGACCGGAGTGACCCCCGGTCTGAACCCGTGCTCGCTCCACGTGCGCAGCATCGAGGGAACCGGATCGGCCAGGCGGTGACCGACACCCGCGGCCGCTCCCAGAAGGAACGGCAGAACGAAGAAGCGAACGCGGCGGAACGACGGAATGACACCGAGAACAGCGACGGGAGCGAGGACCGCCGGCCAGTGGAGCGGCGTCTGAAAGGGAAGGACGGTCCCGGCCGCGAACGCGGCGGCCCGCGCGAGAGACGTCGGGCCGGACGAACCCTCCTGACGGAGCGGCGCGGAAGCCACGCGTACCGGTCCCCCGGGGCGGCTCTCCACGCGGCACGTTCGATTCTATCGTCGTCGAGCGGGACGGCGCAACCGTGCGGCGGCCGCGGCGCGCGGCTCAGTCGAACAGCGTCAGGCGAGGCAGTCCGGCGACTTGACGCAGAAGTGCTGTGAGGGCCGTCCGGCGCGTGCGTTCCCGGGCATCACGAGTCATGCGGTCGCCGGCCCGCCCAAGCGCCAGGTCCGCGGCGCGTTCGAGCGCGTCGAGCTCGGAATCCGCGATCGAGCCGCGCGCCACCGTCAGGAGGTCCTCGTCGAACCGGCGCAGCCGTTCCTCGAGCAGGTGCGGGTCCAGGACACCCCCCTTCACCTCCCTGCGAAGCTGCTTCAGCTCGGCCGCGACCCGCGCCAGGCACCCGACCAGGCGGTCTCGTCCCGCCCCGGACGCTCCTGCCATGGCGGCGCGGACACGCCGCGCCAGTCGTCCCAGGTGCCGGGCCGCAGCCTCCCCCCCGGCGGCAGCCGCATCCGCGGACGGCGGGCGACCCGCTTCGGCGGCGTGCAGGGCCTGGTACAGCCCGTGCAGGGACAGGACCTCCTGCCTGCAGTACGACAGCGAGTTGATCCGGCGTCCCGCGGGCGCCCGTCGCTCGAACGCGTCGAAGATGTTGTCGATCGCCTGCAGCACGACCCGCAGCGGGACGCCGAGGTCGATCCACTCGCCGATCAGACTCCAGTCGCGCGGCGACAGCAGCATCGCCGCACCTCGGCGCCGCACGAACGCTTCCTCGACGGCCCGGTAGTACGCGGCATTTTCATGCTGGGACGTCATCGATTCCGTTCGTGGATGATGCGCAGCCCCTCGAGAGTGAGATTGGGATCCAGGTCGTCGAGGACCGTGCGCAGATCGGCCTCGAGCGCCAGGACCAGTCCACCGGTTCCGATTGTACGAACCTTCTCTCCCATCTCCTGGCGCATGCGGTCGAGAATCCCCTGCACGAGGGCGATGTACCCATGGAACAGGCCGGCCTGGAGACTGTGGGTCGTGTTGCGTCCGATGACCTTCGGCGGGCGACGGATGTCCACGCGCGGCAGGCGCGCGGCCCGCTCGAACAGGGCCTCCGCCGAGATCGTCAGGCCCGGCGCGATGGCGCCTCCCAGGTACTCCCCCTTCGCCGAGATCGCGTCGAAGGTCGTCGCCGTCCCGAAATCGACCACGATCACGGCGCTCTTGCAGCGCTCGTAGGCCGCCACGCCGTTGACGATTCGGTCGGCCCCCACCTCCTGAGGGTTCTCGTACAGGATCGGCATTCCGGTCTTCACACCCGGCTCGACGAACAGCGGCCTGAGATTGAAGTAGGAGCGCGCCATGGTCTCGAGAACGCTGTTGAGAGGCGGGACCACCGAGGCGATGATGATGTGCTGGATCGCGGACACTTCGATTCCTGCCAGCGCCAGGAGCGTGCGCGCCTGGATGCCGTATTCGTCCACCGTCCGGTCACGGACCGTGGTCAGCCGCCAGTGCGCCACAAGACGGGCCGTCTCGTACACCCCCAGGACCGTGTTGGTGTTCCCGACGTCCATCACCAGGAGCATGGTGAGCCCTCCCCCGCTCTCGTGTTCCGTCCACACCACCGCCCGGGGCCCGCTCGCCCGAGCCTCAGGGCCACAACGACTCGACGATCTCTCCGAACGGAACGCGCACCGTGCGACCGTCCGGCAGCTTAAGGAGCAGCGCGCCCTCCTCGTCCACGCCGGCCACCTGCCCCTCGAGACGCCCCCCGGGGGACTCGACCACGACTGGGCGACCGTGGGGCAGCGCCGAGAACGATTCCCACTCGCGCAGCAGATCGGACGGTCGCCCGCCGACGAGCCTCGCGTAGCGCCGCTCGAACCCCTCCAGGATGGCAGCCAGGAGCGTGGTGCGATCGACCACCGCACCCGTCTCGATCGCGACCGAGGTCGCGCGTCCGGCCACTTCGGGACCGAAGTCCTCGACCCCCTGGTTCACGTTCAGGCCGATCCCGAGGACCATTTCCCGGATGATCGGATCGGAGCCTCGGGTCTCGCCAAGAATGCCGGCAATCTTGCGCCGACCCACCACGACATCGTTCGGCCACTTGATGGTCGCCTGAAGCCGGCAGACCTCACGCAGCGCGTCGGCCACGGCGACCGCCGCCGTGAACGTGAACAACGGGGCGCGCGGAGCCGGCACGTTCGGCCGCAGGACGAGCGAGACGTAGATCCCCAGCCGCGCCGGCGAGTGCCATGTCCGCTCGCGCCGGCCGCGGCCGCCCGTCTGCTCCTCGGCCAGGACGGCCGCCCCTTCCGGCTCGCCGGCCGCGGCCAGGTCGAGCGCCCGGTCGTTCGTCGAACCGATCGTCGGGTAGTAGAACACCCGGTGCCCGAACACCGCGGAGCGCAGACGCCCCTGCAGCGCGGCCGGGGTGAGGGCCTCGCGTGCTCCCTCGCCGCTCATGCCGGCCGGAGCTCCAGCGCCAGGTCGGCCGCCCGAACCGAATGGGTGAGAGACCCGAGTGAGATGCGATCGACCCCGAGGGACGCGATCGCCGCGATCTCCTCTTCGCGAATCCCCCCCGAGACCTCGAGGAAGGCGCGGCCGCGCGCCAGGGCGACGGCGCGCTCCAGAGTCGCGCGGTCCATGTTGTCGAGCAGGATGGCATCGGCGCTGGCGCGCAGGGCTTCGCCGACCTCGTCCAGGGTCCCCGCCTCGATCTCGATCGTCAGGAGGCGTCCGTCCCGGGCCATCCCGCGCCGGGCGCGATCGATCGCCTTCTCGACCCCCCCGGCCAGGCGCCAGTGGTTGTCCTTGATCAGGACCGCGTCGAAGAGCCCCTGGCGATGCGCCGACCCGCCGCCGATCTCCACGGCGTACTTGTCCAGGACACGCAGTCCCGGGGCGGTCTTGCGGGTCCCGGAAATCTGCACGCGGGCTCCGCGCAGGAGCCCGACGGCCCGCCGTGTGGCGACGGCGATGCCGCACATTCTCTGCAGGAAGTTGAGGGCCGTTCGTTCCGCCGCCAGGATGGAGCGCGCCGCCCCCTCGACCGTCGCGATGCATTCCCCCCGCTCCCGCAGCCCGGCATCGTCGCACCGGGGTTGGAAGTCGAGGGACTCGTCGACCTGGCGGAACGCTTCGCGCGCCACGGACATCCCGGCAACGACCAGGGGCTCGCGCGCCACGATGTCGCCGCGGGCTCGGACCCCCTCCTCGATCACGAGGCGGGACGTCAGGTCGCCCGGGCCGATATCCTCGTCGAGGGCCGCGCGTACCGCGCGGCGCACCACCTCGGGATCGATCATGGAGGAGCGGATTGTCCCACACGCCCCTGGGGGGGTCAACAGCCGCCCGCACCTCCCCCCGCCGCTCCATGTCCCGAAATGCCGCGCCCGCTGCTAATTTCCACGCTTTCGAGTCGCCCCTTCCTGCTGCGCGTTCCCCGCACCGATCGCGCACCCGCCCTGGGCTGTTCGCGCTTTGCGCCGTACTGTTGAGTGCAGAAGCATCCGCGCACGCCGCTCCCGCGCCGCTCGGGAGTCGAAGGATTCCTGGCACGTTCGTTGCTTCTGGTCTTCGAGCGGGGTGCGTGACTGCGACTGCCGACTCTCCGCCGCACGGAAGGCGCTCCGATCCGCGCCGCCCGGTCGCGGGGCCGAGGCGGCGCTCATGACCCCTCCTGTCACGGGGGGAAAGCAGCAGGGGCCTTCACCCGCACGGACTGAAGCGACGTCGAATCGAAGGCGTCGTCTACGGGAGGGCTCCGCCCATGAAACCGCTGTTGACCTGCCTGACCTCGTTGCTGCTTCTTGCACTCTCACTCGCTCCCCTCACCGCGCAGGAGCTGACGACGGGCACGATCACCGGCAAGGTGACCGACCTCGCCGGCCGGCCGATCGCGGGTGCGATCGTCATCGTGGTGTCGGAGTCCGGGACGCGCACCGCCACCACCGACGCGAACGGCGGGTACATCGTTCCGTTCCTGCGTCCCGGCTCGTACACCGTACGCGTCGAGGCCGCCGGCGGGTTCACGACGGTCATTCGGAGTGATATCGCCGTCGCGCTGAACCAGCGCCTGACGCTCAATTTCACTCTCGAGCCCGGCAAGACCGAGAGCGTCACGGTCCGGGGCGCGGCACCGCTCATCGACACCACCTCGACCGCGACCGGAACCAGCCTGAAATACGACGATTTCGCGAACGCCGTGCCGCTCGGAAGATCGTTCACCGACACCTACGCGGTCGCGCCAGGTGTCGTGAGCGGCCTCGGCACCGGTCAGGGCAACTATTCGATCAGCGGCGCGACCGGCCTGGAGAACTCGTATCTGATCGACGGCGTCAACATCACGAATACCGGGTTCGGGGGGATCGGCGCCTACAACATCGTGTACGGCTCCCTGGGCACCGGGGTGACCAGCGAGTTCCTGGACCAGGTCCAGATCAAGACCGGCGGCTTCGAGGCGGAGTACGGGCAGGCCCTCGGAGGGATCATCAACACCATCGTCAAGTCGGGCACCAACGACTTCAAGGGGAGCGTCGCCTGGTACGCCACGCCTCGCAGCTGGCGATCCTCCTATACACCGGTCGATCTCACGACCGGCACCTCCAACACCCTGGCCGAAAATGTCAACGATTTCGCCTTCTCGGTGGGGGGGCCGATCAAGAAGGACACGCTGTTCTACTTCTTCGCCTTCAATCCTGTGACCACCGTCGACAGCCGGCGCGCCAACAGCCTCGACAACCCGGCTTTCGCGCCGGCGCAGGCCGGAGTGTCGGTGTTCGACGAGGGGCTGCCGACGGGGTTCGGTGGGACGACCTACGCCACCAATCGGCTCGCCTTCCCCTCCTCCACGAACACTCTCGACCGGACGCGCCGGGCCGACAACTACGCGCTGAAGATCTCCTGGCAGGCGTCGCCCAGCAACCAGGTCGATTTCACCTTCTTCGGAGATCCCGCCACGGGAAGCGACGGCCCCCAGCGCGACAATGCGCCGCAGTTCACCGATTTCGCCACCGGCGGGGGTGAAAGCAAGATCCGCTTCGGTTCCAACAACCAGTCGATCAAGTGGAGCTCGGTCTTCTCGCCGAAATTCTTCATGGAGGCGCAGGTGGCCCGGCATGCCGGCGTGTTCAAGGAAACGTCGGCGGTCAACGACTACGACTACCGCGATCTGCGCAACCTGCTCGAGTTCACCCGGGGCGCCGACAGCTATAACGACCCGGCGCTCGGCATCCAGCCCCTGCAGATCAACCCCGTAGCCCCCAACCGGGGGGGCGTCGGCTTCATCACCAACCAGGACGACCAGAACACGGTCTACACCGTCAAGCTCACCAACATCCTGGGGACGCACGAGCTGAAATACGGCGTCGAGTACGACGACATCAGCTACCAGGAGACGCCGACCTACACCGGTCCCTCGTTCAACATCCAGCTGCCGATCAGCTACACCAACGGATTGCCGGTGGACAACAACGGGGACGGTGTGCAGGACACGATTTCGATTCCCACGCGGGGGGGCGCCACGGTGGACGTGCGCAACGGCGTAGGGGCCGACCCGGCGGTGGCCTTCGACAGCGGCAACCGGTTCCGGGTGACCCGCGCGCGGCTCGGCCCGGAGATCCCGCCCACCCTGTCCAAGGAGTCGAACCTGTTCATCGAGGACAGCTGGACGGTGGCATCGCGTGTCACTCTCAAGCTCGGTCTTCGATCGACCGAGGAGAGGGTCGAGGGTGCCGGAGCCTTCACCCTGCCGTTCTCCACCGAGACGGTGCAGAAGGAGACGTTTCCCGGCTCGGGGTTCTTCGTCCCGACCCGGATCTTCACACCGGGGACGTCGAGCTACTCGCCCAACGGCTATTCCTTCGCGGGGAACATCGCGCCGCGCATCGGCGTGTCCTGGGACGTCCGGGGAGACGGCAAGAGCCACGCCTACCTGAATTTCGGGCGGTACTACGAGAGGGTCCCGAACGACCTGGCGGTGCGCGCCTTCAGCAACGAGGTCGGCATCAGCCGGCAGGAGTTCAGCGACCGCGCCCTCACACAGCCGCGAACGATCCCCGGCGGCGCGAGCGAGTGCGTCAACAGCAGCGGCGTCGACACCGGCCTCGGTGGCTGCGCCACCCTGGCCTCTGTGTTCACGCAGGGGATCGACCAGACGGCGGTGGTGGGGGGCGTCAAGCTCCCGTACGAGGACGAGCTGTCGGGCGGCTACTCCTTCGAGGTCACTCCCGATTCGTCCTTCGAGGTGCGCGGCATCTATCGCACGCAGGGTCGTGTCCTCGAAGACGTGCAGGTCAACGCCATCGAGCAGACCCAGAACTTCTATTACGGAGTGGCGTACGGCTATCCCTACGATCCGTTCGGCGGAGCGAAGGGGGTGAACGGCGGGAAGAGCACCACCTTCCCGGCCACGCCGTTCGGGCAGTACCTCCTGGCCAATCCCGGGACGAAGCAGGTCCCCTCGGGCGGTATGTTCAATTTCCCGAAGCCGGAGCGCGTCTACAAGGCGCTGGAGCTCATCTACACCAAGCGCATGTCGGACCGCTGGTCCCTGTTCGCGAACTATCGACTGTCGAGCCTGGAGGGGAACTACGAAGGGCTGTACCGGAACGACAACGGGCAGAGCGACCCGAACATCACGTCGCTGTATGACTTTCCGAACTCACCCCTGATGTCCGGCCAGTTCCTCAAGGGCCCGCTCCCCGCGGATGCACGCCACGTCCTTCACCTCTATCCGACGTACCAGTTCATGAACAAGCTGCGTCTCGGGGCGAACTTCAGCTACAGCAGCGGCGTGCCCCGCACGTCGCTCCTGGCGCATCCGAGCTACCAGAACGCCGGCGAGATCCCCGGGATCGACCCCGTGTACGCCTATTGGGCCGATCCGATCGGCAACGGCAACGCCGGCGACTTCGTCCTGCGCACGACGTCCAGCCTGCCGGCGGCCCTGTCGGACGTGGACAACGTGACCCAGGCGGTCTTCCTGCAGTCCTACACGCCGGTCAAGCGGGGCAATGTGGGCCGCACGCCGGGAATGACGACCATCGATCTGCACGCCGACTATCCCGTGGACGTCGCGAAGGGGCGCATGCGGATCATGCTGGACGTCTTCAACGTGCTGGACCGTCAGACCGTCGCGTCGTTCGACGACGATATCGAGCTCAGGACGGGCGTCACCGACCCCGATTTCGGACAGCCGATTTCCTACATGGCGCCGCGCTCCTGGAGACTGGCGGCACGCTGGGAATTCTGAGACAGGGGGTGACGACCGGAGGCCGGATTTCAGCGGAGCGATTCGATCGTCCGGGAGAGCCTGTCGATCTTCTCCTGCAGCTCCTGGTGGATCCGCCGGGCCTTGTCGACGATTTCGGGCCGCGCCTTCCCCAGAAACTCGGCGTTCTGCAGCTTGCGGGCGTGCCCCTCCCTCTCCTTGTCGAGCTTCTCGATCTCGCGCGACAGACGCCGCTTTTCGGCTTCGAGATCGAGGATTCCCGCGAGCGGCACCGCGAGGTCCACGCCCGGCGCGACCGCCCGGGCCGCGGGCCCGGCGGTCGACAGGTCCGCCGAGGCGCTCACGCCCTCCAGGCGGGCCAGCGTGGCGATCGTGGCGGCGTTGGCCGCGACGATCGTCTGCGCCTCGCGATCGCGCGCATGGTACAGGAGGGGCACACGGCGCCCCGGGTCGACGTTCAGCTCGGCCCGGATGTTGCGCACCCTGACCACGATTTCCATCAGGAGAGCGATGTCCCGTTCCGCCGCCTCGTCGATGTGCGTCTCGTCGCGCTCGGGGTAGGAGGACAGCGCGATCGTCTCTCCACGATGGGGAATGCGCTGCCAGAGGTCCTCGGTGATGAACGGCATGACCGGGTGCAGGAGCCGCAGCACCGAGTCGAGGACGTGCAGGAGCACGGTTCGCGCCCGGGCCGCCTCGTCCGGCGGGCCACCGGGGAGCAGATGACGCTTCGCCATCTCCAGGTACCAGTCACAGTACTCGTGCCAGACGAACTGATACAGGGCGTTGGCGGTGTCGTCGAACCGGGACTCGGCCAGGCGTTCCTCCACGGTCCCTGCCAGGCGCGCCAGGCGGCTCAGGATCCAGCGGTCCTCGACGCGAAGCTGGTCGAGCGGCGGCAGGGGCGGCGGCGTCTCGATCGCCCCGGTCTCTCCCAGGTTCAGGAGGACGAAACGGGCGGCGTTCCAGATCTTGTTGGCGAACGCCCGGTATCCGACCATGCGCTCCTCGGACAGGGGCAGGTCGGAGCCCGGCGTGGCCATCGCCGCCAGGGTCAGGCGCAGGGCGTCGGCACCGTAGCGGTCGATCAGATCCAGAGGGTCGACGACGTTGCCGCGGGTCTTGGACATCTTCTGCCCCTCGGCGTCGCGCACCAGACCAGTGATGTACACCCGGTGGAACGGTTCGACGGTCATGAAGCGCAGCCCCATCATGATCATCCGGCAGACCCAGAAGAACAGGATGTCGAAGCCCGTGACCAGGATCGTGGTCGGGTAATAGCGCCGCAGATCGGGCGTGTCGTCCGGCCATCCGAGAGTCGAGAACGGCCACAGGGCGGAGGAGAACCAGGTGTCGAGGACATCCGGGTCCTGCCGGAGGGCCCGCCCGCCGCAATGCCGGCACGAGGCGGGGGCCTCGCGGGCCACGTGGATCTCCGAGCAGGCCCCGCAGTGCCAGGCCGGGATCTGGTGCCCCCACCAGAGCTGGCGCGAGATGCACCAGTCGTGGATTTTCCCCATCCATTCGTTGTAGCTGTTGACCCAGTGCGCCGGAGCGAAGCGCACCCGCCCGTCTGCGACCGCCCGGATCGCCTCGTCAGCGAGCGGTTTGACGCGCACGAACCACTGCGTCGACAGGTACGGCTCGACAATCGTATTGCAACGCTGGCAGCGTCCGACGTTGTGCAGGTGATCCTGGACGGACACCAGGAATCCCTGGGCGCGGAGATCCGCGACCACGCGCCCACGCGCGTCGAATCGATCGAGACCGCGGTAGGCTTCGGGCACGTTGTCGTTCATCCTCCCCTGCTCGTCCATCACCACGAGCGACGGCAGACCGGCGCGCCTGGCCGCCTCGAAATCGTTCGGATCATGGGCCGGTGTGATCTTGACGGCGCCCGTTCCGAACTCCTTCTCGACGAACGGGTCGGCGACGATAGGCAGGGCGCGACCCACGAGCGGGAGAACGACGGTCCTGCCGATCAGGGAGCGGTAGCGTTCGTCCTCGGGGTGGACAGCGACCCCGGTGTCGCCGAGCATCGTCTCGGGGCGCGTGGTCGCCACCTCGATCCCGCCCTGGCCGTCGGCCAGGGGATAGCGGATGGTCCAGAGGTGACCGTGCGTCTCCTGCGGGATCACTTCGAGATCGGAAATGGCGGTCCGGCAGCGGGGACACCAGTTGACGATGAATTTGTCACGGTAGATGAGCCCGGCCTCGTGCAGGCGGACGAACGCCTCACGCACCGCCCGCGACAGGCCCGGATCCATGGTGAATCGCTCCCGGGTCCAGTCGCACGAGCACCCCAGCCTCTTGAGCTGGTCGATGATGACCCCGCCGTACTCGTCCTTCCACTGCC
Organism: Candidatus Dormiibacterota bacterium; assembly: GCA_035635555.1. Taxonomy (NCBI): domain Bacteria; kingdom Bacillati; phylum Candidatus Dormiibacterota; species Candidatus Dormiibacterota bacterium. Next base: position 321,847 of record DASQAT010000046.1, on the reverse strand, counting down.
AGACCCGGCGAACGAAGGCCTCGCGCCCCAGCGCCTCCCGGCTGGTCCCTTCCTTCGCCAGCTGCCGGTCCACGACCATCTGCGTGGCGATCCCGGCGTGATCGGTGCCCGGAAGCCACAGGACGTCGTCTCCGCGCATGCGCCGCCAGCGCGCCAGGATGTCCTGAAGGGTGTTGTTCAGGGCATGTCCCATGTGCAGGCGCCCCGTCACGTTCGGAGGCGGGATCGCCATGGAGAAGGAGGGCCGGGGCGAGTCGACGTGCGCCGTGAACACACCCAGCCTGATCCAGTGGTCGTACCAGCGCCCCTCGATCCGCGCGGGCTCGAATGCCTTGTCGAAATCCATATGCGGGATCACTCTGCGCAGTCCCGGACAGCGGGTCCGCGGACAAAAAAAGAAGGCGCTGGATTGCCTCGCCCGGGGCCTCCGGGGAGCGGGCCGGCGCCTCGGGGACTAAGAGCCGCTCTCTTCGATTTCCTTGATCCTTTTTCGGACAATGGCCTCCGCGACCCCGGGGACGACCTCCCAGGCCACTTCGCGCACCACGCGGTCCGCCAGACGCTCCACCACCTTCTCGGCGATGAGATCGATCATCTCCGGCGTCAGGGACGCTCCACGGCCGTCCCTCGGAGGTTCGGCCGGCATCGGCGCGGCCGCGGAGCGCGGCCTCTCCACCGGTGACGGATCGGTCGACCCCCGTCCTGCGCGCGGGCTCTTCTCGGTCGTGACCTCGGTGTCCTGCCAGGTCTCGGCGGGCGGCGCCTCCGGCGGCGGCGCCCAGCCGCCCGTCTCCGTCGGTGCCTCCCCGGTCACGGTCGTGGTCTCCGGAAGCGCTTCATCGACCAGGTCGAACTCGGCCTCGAACGATCCCCTGAACGATTCCTCCGCCGCCCCGGCCCTCCCCGCCGCTCCTGACCGCGCCGCAGGATACCCGCTTCCCTCGTCAGGGCGAGGCATCACCTCGTCCCGGCGCAGCTTGACGGTCGACGGTGCGGACGTGCCGGCCCCCACGTCGTAGCGATCGGGCACGATGTCATCCGCATCCATCTCCTCCCCGATCCCGACATCCGCGAACCCGACGAACGATCCGCCGGCCGACGGATCAGGGGGCGCCAGGGCAGGGTGCCGCGCCGTATCAGCGTCGAGGTCTTCGTCCGGAAGAGAAGAACCGGGGGGCGGCATTCCGGCCCCCGGGCTCAGAGACCCGCCGAGAGCGACCGGAGCAGCCTCGGGCGGCGACGGGCGGGGGGCCGCCTCGGGGGCGGGCGGAGCAGGGCGCATCCCTTCTCCTGCCCTGCCCGGATCGACGCGGTACACCTCCCCGCCCGAAATGATGTCCATCCGCCCCCCCTCGTCGTCGACCGAGACCGACGGTGTCGAGGCGATCAGCTCCTCGACCTTGGCGACGAGAGCCTGCGATTCGAACGGTTTCGTGATGTGTCCGTTGGCGCCGGCGGTGTCGGCGCGCTTCTTGTCGAACGGCTCGAATGTGCCGGTCAGGAGGAGCACGGGGATGCCGGACGTCGCCGGGCTGCGCTTGATCTGCTCGCACACCTCGTAGCCGTTCTTCTCCGGCATGATGACATCCAGGAGGACGATATCCGGGCGCACCTCGGCGATTTTCTTGAGGGCCTGCCCGCCGGTGCTGACGGAGACCACCCGGTAATCGGCTTCGGAAAAGGTCAGCTCCACCACCTTCTGGATGGTGATGCTGTCATCCGCCAGCAGGATCGTCTTCACCGGTCTCCCTCCTTCCGCGCAGCTCCGCCGCGGGCACGCCCAGCGAGGCGAACAGTCTATCCGTGTCGAGCAGGGCGACCGTCTCGCCGTGGACGCGGAGGACGCGCTTCACGAAATCGCCACTCATGACGCACCGCATCCCCTCCTCCTCCTCGCCCCCCTCTACGACGAGATCCACGCCCGCGCCGAGAAGACCGAGGGGGATCTCACCCCAGTCGCACACGATGAGCCGGTCGGCATCCGCCGACCAGCCGAGGGGGCCCGTGCGGTCCCGGCCGGACCAGAGCGACTCGAACCGGCGCAGGTCGTACACCGGCAACGCCACTCCTCCTCGCAGCGCCACTCCGCTCACGAACGGATGCGTTCCGGGCACGCGCACGACCCGGGGGCGATCCGTCACCTCGCGCACGAGGGCGAGGGGCAGGGCCGCGCCGGCCCCGCCGAGGTGGAACCCGATCAGGCGATCGTCCGCACGGACGCTCACAGGAGTGCGTCCTCGTCCAGGAGCAGCCGCGAACCCGCCCCGTCCGGAAAGACACCCCGGAACGCGCGACGCGGCTGCGCGAAGATGAACGCCGGGAGCGGGGCGATGTCGCCCGGAGACACCTCGCGGATCGATTCCGCGCCGTCGACCGCCACGACCCCTCGCCGCCGCGCACCTTGCAGCAGGAGGTACACCGGCGCAGGCCCGCGACGCTCTCCGGCCGCGGCGTGCAGATCGAAAAGCGGGAGGCGCTCGCCCCCGAATACCGCCTCGCACTCTTCGAGGTGGAAGCCGGTCTCGAGCGCCGGATCGACGATTTTCGTCACCGCGTCGGCCGGCACCGCGTAACGACCCTCTCCGACGTCCACCATGAGGAGTTTCATGACCTCGGCGCCCGCCCGAGTCAGAAACTAGCCCAAAGGGTGCACCCTGTCAAGGAAAGCGTGGTTCTTTCAGCGCCGGCGGGGAGGAACGTTGGCCTTCACCCAGTCGACGACCTCCTGGGTCGTCGCCCCGGGGGTGAACATGCGTCGCACGCCGGCACGCTGCAGCGCCACAATGTCCTCCTCGGGAATGATCCCGCCGCCGAACACCACGGTGTCGCCGCTGCTCTTGTCAGCGAGCAGACGCAGGATCTTGGGGAAGATCGTGTTGTGGGCCCCCGAGAGCAGCGACAGTCCGATTCCGTCGACATCCTCCTGCAGGGCCGTGGCGACGACCATCTCGGGGGTCTGGTGGAGACCGGTGTAGATCACCTCGAAGCCGGCGTCGCGCAGCGCCCGCGCGATGATCTTCGCCCCGCGGTCATGGCCGTCCAGGCCGACCTTGCCGATCAGGAGCCGGACCTTCCGTTCCGTGCCCATGTCTAGAATTGCACCCGGCCTTCCCGGTAGACGCCGAAGACCGCCTTGAGGGCGTCGCAGATCTCGCCGACCGACGCGTACCCGCGCACGGCATCCAGGATGGCGGGCATCAGGTTCTCCTTCGTGCCGGCGACGCGCGTCAGTCTTTCCAGCGTCCGCGCGTGGCTCCCGCTGTCGCGCCGCTGCCGCGTGGCGAGCAGACGGGCGACCTGCGTCTCCTCCACCCCGGGTCCGATCTTCAGGGTGGGCGCCTTCAGGACGTCCCCTTCGGAATGGCGGTTGACCCCGACGACGATCTTGTCGCCCCCGTCGACCTGGCGCTGGTACACGTAGGCCGCCTCGGCGATCTCGCGCTGCGGAAAGCCCTGTTCGATGGCCGCGACGATCCCCCCCATCTGGTCGATGCGCTTGATGTAGCTCCACGCCTCCTGCTCCAGACGATCGGTGAGCCACTCGACGAAATAGGAGCCGGCCAGCGGGTCGACCGTGTTCGCGACACCGCTCTCCTCCGCGATGATCTGCTGGGTGCGCAGCGCGATCCGGGCCGAGTCCTCCGTCGGCAGCGCCAGGCTCTCGTCGAGGGAGTTCGTGTGCAGCGACTGCGTCCCTCCCAGAACCGCGGCCAGCGCCTGGACGGTGACCCGCACCACGTTGTTGTACGGCTGCTGGGCCGTGAGGGAGCAGCCGGCGGTCTGGACGTGCGTCCGCAGCATCCAGGAGCGCGGGCTCTTCGCGTGGAAGCGGTCGCGCATGATGGCGCACCACATCCGTCGCGCGGCGCGCAGCTTGGCTATCTCCTCGAAGAAATCGTTGTGCGCGTTGAAGAAGAACGAGAAACGCGGCGCGAAGGCGTCGATGTCGAGCCCCGCGGAGAGGCACGACTGCACGTAGCCGATGCCGTCCGCGAGGGTGAACGCCAGCTCCTGGGAGGCGGTCGAACCCGCCTCGCGGATGTGGTAGCCGCTGATCGAGATGGTGTTCCATTTCGGCACGCGATCCGCGCAGAAGGCCACCATGTCGCTGATGATGCGGAGGGAGGGCGTGGGCGGATAGATCCATTCCTTCTGGGCGATGTACTCCTTCAGGATGTCGTTCTGCACCGTGCCTTCGAGCGCCTCGAGAGGGATACCCTGCTTCTCCGCAACGGCCAGGTACATCGCCAGGATCACGGCGGCCGGCGCGTTGATGGTCATCGAGGTGGAGACCCGGTCCAGCGGAATCCCCCGGAACAGGATCTCCATGTCCGCGAGGGTGTCGATGGCCACTCCCTCGCGCCCCACCTCTCCCTCCGCCAGCGCGTCGTCCGAGTCCCGTCCCATCAGGGTGGGCAGGTCGAAGGCCACCGACAGGCCGGTCTGTCCGTGTTCCAGGAGGTAGTGGAAGCGGCGATTCGTGTCCTCGGCGCTGCCGAACCCCGCGAACTGCCGCATGGTCCAGAGCTTGCCCCGGTACATCGTCGGGTGTACGCCTCGGGTGAAAGGCGGTTCGCCGGGGAATCCCAGCTTCTCGCCGGGGTTCCAGCCCTTCAGATCCTCCGCCACGTACAGCCTCTCGATCGGCAGGCTGCTGACCGTCGTGAACTCCTTCCTCCGCTCAGGCTTCCGCTCGAGCGCCGGGCGCAGAGTCCCTTCCTCCCAGTCCCGAAGACCGCGCGGGTTCAGGGTCGAGGTCCGGCCACCGTTCTTCGGCTTCATCTCAGTCCTCTTTCAGGATCTCCTTGGCGATCACCAGCCTCTGGATCTCGGACGTGCCCTCGTAGATCTCGGTGATCTTGGCGTCCCGGAACAGACGCTCGACGGGGTACTCGTTGATGTACCCGTAGCCGCCGTGGATCTGAACTCCATCTTTCGCGGCCCGCATGCAGGCCTCCGACGCGAACAGCTTGGCCATGCTGGTCTCAAGCGAGCAGCGTCTCTGCTGGTCGCGCAGCCAGGCGGCCCGGTAGGCCAGAAGGCGCGCCGCCTCGAGCTCCGTGGCCATGTCCGCCAGCTTCCACTGGATCGCCTGGAAGTCGGCGATCGGCTGGCCGAACGCTTCGCGCTGCCGGCTGTACAGAAGCGATTCCTCGAGGGCGGCCTGCCCGATCCCGATGGCCTGCGCGGCGATGCCGATGCGGCCGCCGTCCAGCGTGCTCATGGCAATCTTGAACCCGTCCCCTTCGGCTCCCAGGAGATTGTCCGCCGGGACCTCGCAGCCGTCGAGCACGATTTCGACCGACCCGGAGCAGGTGATGCCCATCTTGTGCTCCGGCTTGCCGAGCCGCAGACCCGGGGAGTCCCGCTCCACGATGAACGCGCAGATTCCCTTGTGACGCAGCTTGGGATCGAGAGTGGCGTACACGACGAAGGTGTGCGCCGCCACACCGTTGGTCACGAACACCTTGCTCCCGGTCAGCACGTAGCGATCCCCGGCGCGGCGCGCGAGGGTGCGCAGGGAGGCCGCGTCCGAGCCGCAGCCCGGCTCGGTCAGGCAGTACGCGCCGATCTTCTCGCCGCGCGCGTGCGGCGCCAGGTACTTCCGCTTCTGGTCCTCGCTCCCGTGGCGCAGGAGCGGCGCGCAAAAAAGCGAGTTGTTGACCGACAGGATCACGCCGGTCGAGGCGCAGGCCTTCGACACCTCCTCGATCGCGATGACGTAGGACACGCCGTCGAAGCCGGCGCCGCCGTAGGACTCCGGCACCATCATGCCGCACAGGCCCATCGCGGCGCAGCGTACGTAGTTGTCGTGCGGGAACTCCCGCGATCGATCGAACCCGGCCGCGCGGGGCTTGAGCACGTCCGTGGCGAACGAGCGCACGGTGTCGCGCAGCAGCTCCTGCTCGCGCGTCAGCTGGAAATCCATGGTCTCAGGTCTCCGTTTCGACCAGACCGTAGCGGTTGTCCCGGCGGCGGAAGAGCAGGCACACGCGCTGGGAGTCGGCGTCGCGGAACACGAAGAACGGGTCGCTCAGCTCCTGGAGCCGCACGAGCGCCTCCTCGACGGACATCGGTCTCACGGCGACCCTCCCCATGGGGACGACGACCGGTCCGTCGGAGGCGGCAGGCTCCACGACCTCGGACAGATCGGGTCCGCGCCGCAACGAGTCGCGCATCGCCCGGCGCTTGCGCCCCTTGGCAATCTTGGAGTGGTGCTTGCGAGCCTGGGCGAGCAGGCGATCGATGGCCAGCCCCAGCGATTCCTCGAACTCCGCGCCGTCCGCTTTGGCCGTCAGGGTCCCGATGCGCGCGTGCACCACGATCTCGGCCCGGTGCCGGTGCTTCTCCCGCGTGAGCACGACGTGCGCGTCGGGGCTCTCGTGAAGGATGCGCTCCAGCCTCGCGAGCTTCTCTTCGGTGAAGCTCTTGAGTCCCGGTGTCAGGTCCGCCTTCCGCCCCGTGAACAGGAGTGTCATGGATCACCCGATGTCTTCCGGCGGGTCCGGCTCAGTGAAACCCCTGCCGTCTCTCGTTGGAGGAGGGGATGCGCAGCTCCTCGCGGTACTTCGCGACGGTGCGCCGCGCGATCCGCAATCCGTCATCGCTCAGGATCTGAACGATCGCGGCATCGGACAGCGGCCGGCGCGGGTCCTCCTCCCCCACGACCTTCTTGATCCGCTCCTTGACCGCCAGTGACGAGACGTCCTCGCCCTGGGCGGAGCTGATGCCCGAGTGAAAGAAGAACTTCATCTCGTACAGACCGCGCGGTGTATGCATGTACTTGTGATTGACCACGCGGCTGACGGTCGATTCGTGCATGCCGATGTCGTCCGCCACATCCTTGAGGATCAGCGGTCGCAGGTGCTCGTATCCGAAATCCAGGAAACCCTGCTGGTGTTTCACGATGCTCCGGGCCACTTTGTAGATGGTCCGCTGCCGTTCCTCCAGGCTCTTGATCAGGCGGAAGGCCGAGCGAAACTTCTCGCGCACGTACTCGCGCGTCTCCCGCGTCACCTCGGTATTGTTGCGGTCGATCATGCGCCGGTAGAAGGGGCTAATGCGCAGGCGGGGCAGCCCCTCCTCGTTGAGCACGATGGTGTATCCCTTGTCCACCTTGAGGACGTAGACGTCGGGAATCACGTAGTTGTTGTTCACCGCGTTGTACTTCTTGCCCGGCTTCGGGTCGAGGTGTCGGATCGCGTCGACGTAGTGCATGACCTCGTCCAGGCTGCAGGCCAGGACCTGGGCCAGATCCTTGAACTTGCGTCCCTGCAGGAGATCCATGTGGTCCTTGACGATCGCCTCCGCGGGAGTCCCCTCCATGTCGTGGAACGCGAGCTGGATCAGGAGACATTCCTTCAGGTCGCGCGCCGCCACGCCGGGCGGGTCCAGCTCCTGGACCAGATGGAGCGCGTGCTCGACCTCCTCGGGCGCGAAGGGGCCCATCGCCGCGATGTCCTCGAGCGACACCCGGAGATAGCCGTCGTCGTCCAGGTTGCCGATGATGGCGCGCACGATCTCCTTCTGCTTCCCCGGCACGATGCTCATGTCGAGCTGCCAGAGAAGATAGTCGTACAGGCTCTGCGGCCGGCTGAGGATGTTTTCGAGCGGCGGCGCCTCGATCTCCTCGGACGGGGCCTGCGGTCTGTAGCTGAGATCCATGTAATCCTGAAAGTACGACTCGTAATCGATCTCGTCGAAGGGGTCCTTCTCCCTCTCGGGCTCCGGTGCCTCCGCGTCGGCGGGAGCGGCGGTCTCGGCGGCGGGCCCCTCCTCCCCCTCGGGCTTGTCCGGCTCCTGGCTGCCGTCCTGCTGCTCTTCGAGGAGAGGATTCTCCGTCAGCTCCTGCGTGACCTCTTCCTGCAGCTCGAGCTTGGTCATCTGCAGCAGCTTGATCGCCTGCTGCAGCGACGGCGTCATGATGAGCTTCTGCGTCATCCGCAGATTGAGCTTTTGTTCCAGTGCCATCCACTCCTCGCTGCCGGGGGAATCCCCGTCCGCGCGCCCGCCGCGTCACGCCCCGAGCCGGGGCCGTGTCCTTCCCGACCGCTCAGTCCGCCGGGTAGGCGCTCGGGGGCGCATCGACCGGCTCGCGATCCACGAGCCGGAAGTTCGCCCCCAGGTAGATCTCGCGCACCTGCGGATCGGCCGCCAGCTGATCGGGGCTTCCCTTACGGAAGATCCGCCCCTCGGCGATGATGTAGGCCCGATCCGTGATCCGAAGGGTCTCCTGGACATTATGGTCGGTCATCAGGAGTCCGATCCCCTTCGCTTTCAATTGATAGATGATTTTCTGGATATCCGCAACCGCAATCGGGTCGATCCCTGAAAAAGGCTCGTCCAGGAGCATGAACGAGGGCGAGATGACCAGCGCTCTGGCGATCTCGGCCCTGCGTCTCTCCCCTCCCGACAGGTTGTAGGCCGGGCTCTTCGAGAGGTGGGCGATCTTCAGCTCCTCGAGCACCGTGGCCGTCCTCTGGAGAATCTCCTCCCGGGGCATGTCGAGCGTCTCCAGGATGGCGATCAGATTCTCCTCGACCGTCAGCTTCCTGAAGATGGAAGGTTCCTGCGGCAGGTAGCTGATGCCGCTGCGCGCCCGGAGATACATCGGCAGCCGGGACACGTCGTGACCTCCGAGAAGGATGCGCCCCGCGTCGGGCTGGACCAGGCCGACGACACAGTAGAAGGTCGTGGTCTTGCCGGCGCCGTTGGGTCCGAGGAGACCCACCACCTCGCCGCTCTGGATGTGCAGGGAGATGTCGCGGATGACGGGCCGCCCGCGGTAGCTCTTGGTCAGCCCTTCAATGCTGAGTTTTCGGCTCAACCGACTGAACGTCCTTGGCTTCGGGCTTGAGGGTAATCCAAGTCCTGGCGCCACGCGCGGATTCGGTCAGAATCCTATCCCTCGCCAGATCGAATGTCAACGTCTGCCCCCGCAGCGTGCGGCCGGTGGCGGAGTCCACGACCTCGGCCAGCCCGGCTTCATCCTTGAGGACGAGGGTGTCGTCCGCCGCCCTGTACTCGGCCTCGCGCGCGGTGCCGAACGCCTGGTCACGCTTCACGGCGACGGAGCCCCGGGCTTCGATCCGATCGAGCTCGCGGACGCCGGCGCGCTCCTGGAGGTACGCGTCCATGGCGTCGGCGGTGACGGTGGCGTCCTCGCGCGTCAGATGGACGTTGTCGCGGTAGTGCCCGACCGCCTGCGCATCGTCATACACCATGCTGCCCGCTGTGATGGACGTCACGATCGGCCGCGATGGACCCGCGGTGCCCGCGGCGCGGCGCTGGGTGAAGCGGGCCATGACCTTCTCGGTCGCTCTCAGCTGCCGCGCCTGTTGTTCGAGGACGATCTCCTCCGCCTGGATGCTGTTCCCCTCCTGCCAGGCCCGGGCCGATCCCCCGTAGGTCGCGCGCTGCGCGCCCTGGTCGTACAGCAGGGTGCGGGCCTGGAACGAAACCGCGGACCTGCCTCCGAACCCCGGGGTGCCGGCCCCGCCCTTCGCGGCCGGCATCGACACGCTGCGCACGTCGCCCCTCGCCTCCAGGGTCTTCTGGGTAGAGTGCACGTCGATTTCCTGGGCCGCGATACGGTCGGTCGCGCTCTTGACGACCGGGTCGCCACGCAGTTCGACGAGACCGTCCGCACCGCGATAACGCGCCGATCGGCTCAGCGAGGTATAGGGTCCGGATGTCACCCGGCAGTTCCCGGAGAGCTCCACGACGCGGACGTCGCCCCCGGGTCCGGCAAGCTCGGCGGACAGGCCATCGGCCCGCATCTCGCGCGGCTCGCCGTCCGGACCGGCGGCGCGCGTCACCACCACGTCTCCGAACGCGTGCAGCTGGCGCACCGACTTGCGCCCCTCGTCGAACTGCACCTTGAGATAGTTGGAGTACAGCACGTCGCCGCCCCGTTCGAGCCGGACGTTGTCGGTGAACACCGCCGAGTCGGTCTCGAGCGCAGCGACCATGTCCCCCGACGAGATCGACGCCGGAAGGCCGGCCGTCTCCGCCGAGACTCGCAGGAGCACGCGGTCGGGTATCTTGATCTGCCGTTCCGCGAGCATGTAATTCATCCCGCGGCCCTGCCCGGAGAGGCCGCCGACGCTGAACACGATGTCGTCCGCCGTGAAAATCATGTCGCGTTCGTTGTCGTAGAACAGCGTGCCCGTGCTGAGTTTCAGCCCCTCGGCTTCGCTCTCCACGGTCACGTCCCCCGACAGCCGCGCCCGCCGCTCGGTGACGTCGAACTGTCCCTCGATCCCGGAGACCTTGACGTCGCCGCCGTGGTCATCGTGGATGAGGAGCTCGACGCCCTGGAGGAACTTGCGATCTCCGGCGAACCCCGTGACGCTCCGGGCCTTCAGGGTGAATGCCGGGCGTCCCTCGCGGCTGCCGTTCACCTCGAACTGATCGGACCGGTCGACCACCGGCCCCTGCGTGGCGGGCGTCGGGGAGCCGGGTTCCATCGTGATGTCGGTCTGGGGCGAGCCCTTCCGGCCGTAACTCATGATCACCGCCAGGCTGAAACCCGCCAGGACCAGGAGGATCAGGAAGCGCAGGAGCATGACCGCGCGCATGGGGCGCCAGTGGATCGTCTGCGTCTCGTGCCGGGATGCATCCTTCATGTCGCGTTCAACGCCCCTTGAAGGCGGGTTTGCGCTTTTCGACGAACGCCCGCGTGCCCTCGCGCATGTCCTCGGTGGCGCAGCACAAACCGAACAGGGCCGCCTCCATCGACAGCCCTTCCTCGAGTGTCATCTGCAGCCCCTCGTGCACGGCCTGCAGAGCGAATCGCAGGGCCGCCGGCCCGCGCGACAGGAGGGTCCGCGCCAGGGTCTCGACGGCGCCGGCCAGATCCGTCTGGGGCACGACGCGGTTCACCAGTCCGATGCGGTGCGCCTCGCGGGCGTCGATCGGCTCGCCCGTCAGGACCAGCTCCAGCGCGCGGCCCGGCCCCACCAGGCGCGCCAGGCGCTGTGTGCCCCCGTACCCCGGGATGATCCCGAGCGCCACCTCCGGCTGCCCGAGGCGGGCGGATTCCGAGGCCACGCGGAGCGTGCAGGCCATCGCAAGCTCCAGCCCGCCGCCCAGAGCGTATCCGTTGATCGCCGCGATGCTCGGCTTGCCCAGCCTTTCCAGCCGTCCCAGGACCGCCTGCCCCAGCCGCGCGTACGCCGCTCCTTCGACCGGGGTCTGCGACGACAGCTCGGCGATGTCGGCGCCGGCCACGAACGCCTTGTCCCCCATTCCGGTGACGACCAGCACCCCGATCGACGCATCCTGACCGGAGGCCCCCACGGCCGCGTCGATGTCCCTCATCGTCTGGCGGTCCAGGGCGTTGAGCTTCTCGGGCCGGTTCACCGTGAGGCGGGCCACGCCGTCCTTCGCCTCGTAAATCACCCGGGTCGAGCCGCTCATCGTCGCTCCCCGCCCACCGCCAGGAAATCGTTGGGCTTCGCCGGCTCGCTCGAATAGTCGTAGAACCCCTTTCCGGTCTTGCGCCCGTGAAACCCCGCCAGCACCATGCGTTTCATGAGCGGGGGCGGGGCGAACCGTTTTTCCCTGAATTCGTCGAACATGATGTTGGCAATGTAATACGTGGTGTCGATCCCGACCAGATCCAGGAGCGTGAAAGGTCCCATCGGGTGCCCGCAGCCGAGCTTCATCCCCTGATCGATGTCGGTGATCGTGCCCACGCCCTCTTCCAGGGCGCGAATGGCGTCCAGGATGTAGGGAACGAGCAGCCTGTTCACGATGAAGCCGGTCCGGTCCAGGGCGCGGATGGGGGTCTTCCCCAGGCCACGGGCGAACTCCAGGACCGTCTCCTCGACCCCCGGATCGGTCTGGATGGTCCGCGTGACCTCGACCAGCTTCATCAAAGGGACCGGGTTGAAGAAGTGCAGCCCGACGAAGCGCTTCGGCCTCTTCGTCTGGACCGCCATTTCCGTGATCGACAGGGAGGAGGTGTTGCTGGCCAGGATCGCCTCGGGCTTGAGGGTCCGCTCGAGGCTCTGAAACGCCTCCCGCTTCGCCCCGAGATTCTCCACCACGGCTTCGATCACGATGTCGCAATCGGCCAGCGCGGCGTAGTCGGTCGTCCCGGCGAGGCGGGACAGGGTGGCCTGCCTGTCTTCGGGTCTGACCTTGCCCCTGGCGACCCCGCCTGCGAGAAACTGGTCGATCCGCTTCAGGCCGGCGTCGACGAGCGCCTGCGTCACCTCCAGGACCGTCGTCGGGTGTCCGGACTGGGCCGCCACCTGCGCGATTCCGGAACCCATGAGCCCGCACCCCAGCACGCCGACCTTCTTGATCTGCATCAACGCACCTCCGACCCTGGAACGGGCCGCTGATGAGAATTAGCGCTTCGTGCCCCCGGCCGCCTCGACAACCACGGCGATCCCCTGGCCACCGCCGATGCAGGCGCTGGCGATGCCGTAACGCCCCCCCCGCCTGCGGAGCTCGTGGAGGAGCGTCAGGACCAGCCGTGTGCCCGTGGCCCCCAGCGGGTGACCGAGCGCGATCGCTCCGCCGTTGATGTTGACCCGGTCGCGATCCAGGCCGAGCTCCTTCTCCACGGCGAGGTACTGCGCGGCGAATGCCTCGTTGATCTCGAACAGATCGATCTCGCCGAGCGCCAGGCCGGCGCGCTCGAGCGCCATCCGGATGCTCGGCACGGGACCGATCCCCATCAGACGCGGCGGCACGCCGCTCACGCCGTAGGTGATCACCCGTCCGAGAGGCTCCCCTTTCAACCCTCGAGCCGCCGAGGGGGACGCCAGAACCACCGCCGCCCCCCCGTCCACGATCCCCGAGGCGTTGCCCGCGGTGACGAAGCCCCGTCCCTGGAACGCCGGCGGAAGTTTCGCGAGCACCTCCAGGGTGGTGTCCGGGCGTCGGTGATTGTCATCCGTCACGACGATCTCCTTACCCCGATCGCGCACGGTGACCGGGACGATCTCGTCCCTGAACCGGCCCGCGCGGAACGCCGCGTCGGCGGCCTGCTGGCTGCGCAGGGCGTAACGGTCCGCCTCCTCACGGCTGATACCGCGCTCGACCGCCAGGTTCTCGGCGGTCTGCGCCATCGCGCAGCCGCAATGCGTATCCATCAGCCCCACCAGGAGGGAGTCCTCGAGCTGTGCGTGACCCATGCGCAGCCCGGAGCGCAGACCCCGCACCACGTGCGGGGCCTGCGTCATGTTCTCCATGCCCCCGGCGAGAACCACCTCCGCCTCCTGCAGGCGGAGGAGCGAGGCCGCGGTGACGATCGACTGGATCCCGGAACCGCACAGGCGATTGACGGTCAGCGCGGGGACGGCGTCGGGCAACCCGGCCTTCAGACCGACGTGCCGCGCGCCATACAGGGCGTTGCCGCTCGTCTGCATGGCGTTTCCGAAGACCACGTGATCGACCCGCCCCGCGTCGGCACCCGAGCGCCGGAGCGCCTCGCGCGCGGCCAGAGCACCGAGCTCCACCTCGGTCAGGTCCTTGAAGAAGGTGTTGTACTCGGCCATCGGCGTTCGCGCGCCGGCCACGACCACGGCATCGAAGACGGGGGCCCGGCCGCTCATCGGCTCTCCTTGGGGCGCTCGACACCGGGGCCCAGGTGGTGGTCGGCGCGCTTGATCGTCTGTCTGAAATCCTGCGCCTCGACCTTGACCAGGTGGCACATCTCGTGGAGGCGGGAGTAGACCCGCGGCCCGATCCGCTCCTTGAGCGTCGTCCCGCGCCCGGCGGACGCGTCGTCCTGGTAGTTGGTGGTCACGAGCGTGGAGCGCCCCTCGTTGTAGCGTGTCGTCACGATGTGCGACAAGGTCTCCTCCACCCAGGGGCTGAATTGCCGGCCGCCTAGGTCGTCCAGCAGGGCGACTTCGCTCTGCAGCACCGGCTGCAGAAGTTCGAGCTCGCTCATGCCCGACTGGCGGTCGAAGGTCGCCTGCAGCTGCCGCAGCAGGTCCTGCACGTCGCAGAACAGGCACGGCACCCCCTTCTCGACTCCCAGACGCCGCAGCGTCGCCACGGCGAGGTGCGTCTTGCCGACGCCCGGCGGCCCGATGAGGAGCAGGCCGCGGTCGTTCAGGGGGTATTCCTCCGCGAAGCGCCCCGCCCAGGTCTTCGCCCCTTGCAGGGAGAGCTGGTGCGGGCCGTAGGCTGCGAAATTCTCGAACTCGCAGTCATGGTAGCGCCTCGGGATGCGCGCGCTCTCCAGGAACTCCTGGATCTCGGTGCGCCCGGACCGCGGGGCGCGCCGGCAACCGCAGGGCCGCGCGCGGCGGGCACCCTCGTGCTCGAGGATGACGAAACCGGTCCCGCCGCAATGCGCGCACGGGCCCTCGTCCAACTCGCCCATCGCTCACCTCCGCCCCGGCGCCGGCGCGCAACGGAAGGCGCCGGACACGCACCTAGTTGAGGTAGCCCTGGAGCTGCTGACACTTCTGCGAGCGGTTCAGCTTCTCGAGCGCCTGGGCCTCGATCTGCCGGATACGCTCGCGTGACAGCCCCATCATCTCCCCGATCTCCTTCAGGGTCTTCGGTTCCCCTTCATCCAGCCCGAAGCGGAGTCGCAGCACCTTCTGCTCCTTCGGGTCGAGCTCGCCGAGGCACGCATACAGGTGATCCTTGAGGGACGAGCGCAGCAGGGCCAGGTCGGCCGCCGGGATCACGTCCTGCTCGAGCTTGTCCGACAGATGGAATTCGTGCTCCTCGTCGATCACCGTGGACAGCGACACGTTCTCGTCCGCCACCTGAAGGAGCCCCGTGACCTCCTCGACCGGGATCTCCAGTTTGGCGGCAATCTCATCCGGCGTCGGGTTGCGCTCCAGGTCGAGGGTCAGCTGCGAGATCGTCTTGCCGATGCGGTACAGGAGGTTGGCCTGCTTCTGGGGGAGGCGGAACGCCCCGCTCTGGTCCGACAGGGCGTGGATGATGGCCTGCCGAACCCACCAGACCGCGTACGTGATGAACTTGACGTTCTTCTTCGGGTTGAAGCGCTTGGCGGCCTCGATCAGCCCGATGTTCCCTTCGTTGATGAGGTCCAGGAAAGACAGGCCGCAGTTCCGGTATTTCTTCGCGAAGCTGACCACAAAGCGGAGATTCGCCTCGACCAGCTTGCGCAGCGCCTCCTTGTTGTCACCGCGCTGGATTCGATCCCCCAGGACCTTCTCCTCCTCGGGGGTGATGCGCGGCAGCTTCGAGATCTCTTGAAGATACTTCTTGAGGGTCTCGGAAGAGCCTGCCGTCCGCCTGCTGGGCGCCCGTTCTTCTTCCACCCGTCACCTCTTTTCGACCTTGAAGGAACGCCCCGGGGCCGAAATCCTGACCAGCGCCCGTGACGATTCGATCGCACCCTCCTGCACACGCTTTCCCAATTCGTCCCGCACCTGCGCGACGAAGCGGTCCATCTCCTGCTGCATGGTCTCGATCTTGCGGCGCAGGTTCACGATGATCTCGACGCCGGCGAGATTGACCCCCAGATCGCGCGTCAGGTTCAGGATGAACGACAGCCGCTCCAGGTCCTCCTCCGAGTACAGGCGCGTGTTTCCTTGAGTGCGCGACGGCTTGACCAGGCCTTCCCGCTCGTAAAGGCGGAGAGTCTGGGGATGGACCTCGAACCGCCTGGCCACGACGCTGATCATGTAATAGGCCTTGTCCTTGTGCGCCCCCCGTCCGGCCCGGCGTCTCGCGCGAGGTTCAGAGGCGGATGCCACGGCGCAACTCCTCTCCCGGTGCCAACACGCCGAGCTCTCTGAGCAATTGCCGGGATTTTTCGTCCGCCGCGCGGGGGGTGACGATGTGGACTTCCACGTACTCGTCCCCGCGTCCGGAGCCTCGCATGAGCGGAGCGCCCTTGCCGCGCAGCCGGAATTTCTGGCCGCTCTCCGTGCCCGGCGGGATCTTGACGCTGGCCCGGCCGTCGATCGTCGGGACCTCGATCCGCGCCCCCAGGGCGGCCTCGGTCACCGTGATCGGCACGGTGCAGTGAATATTATCACCAATTCTTCTGAAGAAAGGGTGCGGAGCCACCTGCGTGACGATGAAGAGATCGCCCGGCGGACCGCCCTGCCGCCCGGCCCGTCCCTTCCCCGGCACGCGCACGCGAGAGCTGTTGTCCACGCCGGCGGGGATGGGGATCTTGATCGTCTCCGATCTGCGCAGCACGCCGCTCCCCTGGCAATTGCCGCACCCTTCGTCGCCGAGCACGCCCCCGCCGGAGCAGCGCCGGCAGGTGGTCGCGAAGCGAAGGAGACCCGAGACATGGCTGATCCGCCCCGTCCCCGCGCAATCCGGACACGGTCGTCGCGTGCGCGAGGGCACCCGTCCTGAACCGGTGCACCGCAGGCAGGAGGCCTCGGCTTCGATGGCCATCTCCGTCGTCAGGCCGTGGAGGGCGTCGAAGAACCCGAGGCTCAGGGCGCGTGTGATGTCGTCCCCCCGGCGCGGCCCTTGGCCCACGTGCGATTCTCCGTCACTACGGCCGAAGATCTCCGAGAAGAACGACGAGAGCCCGTGGCCCCCTCCGCCCAGGTCGCCGAGATCGAATCCGAAGTCCTGCGCGGAGCCGGAGGCCCAGGGGCGCGCCGCCACGCCACCCGGAGCGAACCCCTCCCCGTACTGATGCTCCCTGTCGTGCTTCCTGCGCCTGTCGGCGTCCGACAGGACGTCGTAGGCTTCGGTGATCTGCTTGAACCGTTCTTCCGCGCGCCTGTCCCCGGGATTGAGGTCGGGGTGAAACTTGCGCGCGAGCTTCCTGTAGGCCTTCTTGATCTCGCCCAGCCGGGCCTTCCTTTCCACACCCAGCACGGCGTAGTAGTCGATCACGACCTGACCTGCACTTTGATCGAATGCACCCGTGCGTCCGAGGACCTGGGCAGGACAACCTCCAGGACACCGCGACGCAGACGGGCGCTGACCTTCCTCTCGTCGACCGGGGCGGGAAGGTGCAGGGTGCGCGAGAAGGAGCCGTAGGGTCGCTCGACGCGCAGCGCCGAGCGCGCCTCCTCCTCGAGCGGACGGCGTCCCTCCAGCGTCACGATCCCTCCCTCGACGCGGATCGTCAGGTCGTCGGGCCGGACGCCGGGCACTTCGGACGTCAGGACGAACGACTCGCGGTCTTCGCGCAGGTCGATCGGAGGACTCCAGCGGGCCAGCCCCTCGCTCGATAAATCACCCTTGCGCAGGACCGACTCGAGCAGCCGGTTCAGGCGATCCTTGAGACTCATCAGGTCGCGGAGCGGGTTCCACGGAACGGACCTGTTCACGCCGCGCCGGGGACGCGCGGCGCGGACGCTCATCGCTTCGACTCGTCGACGTCGACGTACTCCGCATCGATCACATCCCCTTCCTTGTGAGCGCCCCCCGTCGAACCCGGAGCCGCGCCTCCCGGGGCGCCCTCCTCACCGGTCGCCGCTCCCGGCGAACCTCCGGGTTGCGTCCCCGACGTCCGGTACAGGACCTCGGCCAGGCGATGGGACGCCTGCTCGAGACGCTTCAAGGCCTCGTTGATCGCGTCTTTGCCGCCGCCCTCCATCGCCTTGCGCACATCCTCGATACCGGCCCGGATGGCGCGCTCGTCGTCGGCCGACACCTTGTCCCGGTTTTCCTCGAGGAGCTTCTCGATCTGGTAGACGCGGCTGTCGGCTGTGTTGCGGGCCTCGATGTCTTCTCGCTTGCGAAGGTCTTCCTCGGCGTTCGCCTTGGCCTCCTTCACCATCTTGTCGATATCGTCTTTCGCCAGGGTTCCGGTGCCGCTGATGGTGATCTTCTGCTCCTTCGAGGTCGCCATGTCCTTGGCGGAAACGTTCAGGATGCCGTTCGCGTCGATGTCGAAGGTCACCTCGACCTGGGGAATCCCGCGCGGCGCCGGCGGGAGACCGATCAGATGGAAGCGCCCGAGCGTGCGGTTGTCCCGGGCGAGCTCGCGCTCTCCCTGAAGCACGTGGATCTCGACGCTCGTCTGGTTGTCGGTCGCGGTGGAGAAGGTCTCGCTCTTGCGCGTGGGAATCGTGGTGTTGCGCTCGATGAGCTTGGTCATGACGCCCCCCAGGGTCTCGACGCCGAGCGACAGCGGCGTGACATCCAGGAGCAGGAGATCCTTGACCTCACCCCCGAGCACTCCGGCCTGCACCGCGGCGCCGATCGCCACGACCTCGTCCGGATTGACTCCCTTGTGCGGCTCCTTGCCGAAATACTGCTTGACCAGGTCCTGGATCCTCGGGATGCGGGTGCTGCCCCCGACCAGCACGACCTCGTCGATGTCCGAGGCCTTGAGACCGGCGTCCTTGAGGGCCTGCTCGACCCGCGGGATGGAGCGCTCGAAGAGATCGTTCGCCAGCCGCTCGAACTGGGCGCGCGTCAGCTTCAGCTGGAGATGTTTCGGTCCGGAAGCGTCCGCCGTGATGAACGGCAGGTTGATCTCCGTCTCCATCACCGTGGACAGCTCGCATTTGGCCTTCTCGGCCGCCTCCTTGAGGCGCTGCAGCGCCATGCGGTCCTTGGAGAGGTCGATCCCCTGGTCCTTCTTGAACTCGGAGGTGATCCAGTCCACCACGCGCTGGTCGATGTTGTCGCCGCCCAGGTGCGTGTCCCCGTTGGTCGATTTGACCTCCACCACCCCCTCGCCGACCTCCAGGATCGAGATGTCGAATGTTCCGCCGCCGAAATCGTAGACGGCGATGACTTCGTCCTTCTTCTTGTCCAGGCCATACGCCAGGGCGGCCGCGGTCGGCTCGTTGACGATCCGTTCGACCTCGAAGCCCGCGATCCTGCCGGCGTCCTTGGTGGCCTGGCGCTGCGCATCGTTGAAATAGGCGGGAACGGTGATGACCGCGCGAGTCACCTTCTCGCCCAGGTAGTCCTCGGCGGACTGCTTCATTTTCTGCAGGATGTGGGCCGAGATCTGCTCAGGACTGTAGTCCTTCCCCCGGATGCGGACCCTGACCGCGTTGCCGGGACCGGCCACGATGCGATAGGGCACCATTTTCATCTCTTCATTGACCTCATCCATGCGCCGGCCCATGAAGCGCTTGATGGAGAAAACGGTGTTTTCCGGGTTGGTGATCGACTGCCGCTTGGCCACCTGTCCGACGAGGAGCTCCCCCTTTTCGGTGAATGCCACGACGGAAGGCGTGGTCCTGGACCCCTCGGCATTCGGTATGACGACCGGCTTGCCACCTTCCATGATGGCGACGACTGAGTTGGTCGTCCCGAGATCGATGCCGATAATCTTGCTCATGTAAGTCCTCCTTGAGTCGATATATTCTTCTTAGCCACGTCGCAGTATAAATATTGAGTGTATCATTGTCAAGTTATTATTTGTGCTTCGTACGTTCAATAAGTCGTTATTTGTAAGTTACTTGTCAGGTAGACAGCTACCCGGATGGCGCACTGCTAATCTCGACTCGATTGACAGGATTCCCATCCGGCGCGAAGGAGATACTGTATCCACCGGGCGTGATCCGATACTCGAACGGTCTGCCGAGAGGATCCAGGATGGCCTGTGGCTTGAGAAGATGGCTCGTGACGAGATATCTCAGGTTCTCGGGATATCCCCGGTTAAGCAGGAAGTAGACCTGGATCGCGAAATCGACCCGCTGCATCCGGCTGAGGGTGATCGAACCCCGGATCGAGCGCGCCTGCTCCCCGCCGATGAGAGGATTCAGGTACGGCGCAGCCGCCTCCCCTCGCAGGAGCCCGCGCGCAATGGTTTCGGCGTGGCGCGTCACGAGGCCCCCCGCCAGGAGCACCAGGATCAGATACCCGAGGGCGACAAGCGCTCTGGAGGCTGCCGGGGTTCCGGAGACCGCCCGGGCCGGGGAGGCCGCCGGTGCCGTCCTGGGGCCGACGCTCTTGACCTCCTCGAGGAGCTGGCGTCCAATCAGTTCGTAGAGGAGCCGGCAGGTGTCGAATTCGCTCAGACTGCAACGCTCGACGATCTCCTGCACCGTGCGGTGGCCGTCCACCAGCTGGTAGACCTTGCGCTCTTCATCGCTCAAGGTGATGGCGCGGGCCGCGTCGTCCTTGCCCGCGGTCGCGGCGGCCCCCTTCGGGGCGGCGGCGATTTCGACGTTGGCGTGCCGGTAGACGGCCGAGAAGGATCGTATCCCCTTCTCTATCATCGGCCATTCGTCGAGAATGCGGGCGCCCTCCATGAGGATGCTCTCCGCGGACATCGGAACGACATGCTCCTTGTCGTAGTCGACGCGCTCCTCCTGCGAGAAGTCGTACTCGCCGTCGCGCCAACGGAACAGCCGGTGGACCATGTGGCTGATCTGGATCTGCAGGGCCTCCCGCAGAATGTTGGGGTCGATGAACTTGTTCTCGACCAGGATGTTTCCCATCCGTTTCAGCGTGCTCTTCTGGATGCGCAGGGCCTCCTGGAGCTGCGCCTCGGTGATGCGCCCGGATTTCACGAGCACGGTGCCGATCCTGTCCTCAAGCCTCCGGTGCAGCGCATCGGCCGAGACGACGTTCCCCTCGACGAACGAGACGGTGACCACTTCCTTGTCGCTCTTGAGAGTCAGCACGCCGGTCTTATGCTGGATGCCGATGAGCTGGAAGATGTCCGCCAGACTGAAATCCTTCAGCGTCCCCTTCAGCGCCATGCCGCGTCACTCCTTCTCGGCTTCCTGCGACGACAGATTTCCGATCAGCCAGACGAGCAGTCCGAACGAACCGAGCACCGCGTCGGCTCCCAGATTGGCCGAGGTGATCGCCTCCGCGGGGACGAGAAGCTGGTCCTTCAGGAGGATTCCCAGCCAGACCCCGCACCAGCAGGCAAGAAGGAGCGATCCGAGCCAGGACCTGCCGCCCAGGACATGTCCGCTCCCCGGGAGCGGAAGGCTCAGCAGTCTCCGCCCGACCCAGACGCGGCGCCGGTACCGCACGACCTCTTCCATCTTCCTGCTCTTGACGGTTGGCGCCAGCCCGTCGCGCAGGATGAACAGATGCACGCACTGGGAACAGTGGTCGGGGTCCTTCGAACCGACCCGGCAGCGCCGGCAGAACGGCCTCCCGCAGCGCCGGCACCGCCGCGCCGCGGTGGAGCGGGGCGCCACTCCGAACCCGGGAAGGATGAGCGCCAGAAGGAGCCCGGCTCCGCCGGCGACTGTCGCCGGGGCCGAGAGAGCGCGCGACCAGGTCGACCGCACGCCCTGCTCGAGCCGCAGCGAGAGCGCCCGCTTCCAGATCTCCGCGCGCGTGTATCCGAGGTCGGCCGGCGTCCTCTTGGCGCGACCTTCGTTCCCCTGCGCCAGAAGCGCGGTGACCAGCGCGTCGTCGATGCGTCGCGCGGCCTTCAGTTCCTGGTCCGCCGATTCGAGGTGGAAGGCCTCGAGATGGGCGAGGTGGCTGTTGTAATGGGCGATCGCGAGGGTCGGGTCGATGTCCCCCGCCTTCTTATACAGATTCTGGGCGATCGAGAACTCCTGGCGGAGCGCGTTCAAGTTGGCGAGATTCACCATGGCGCGCGCGTTCCCCCGATCGATTGCAAGCACCCGCTTGTACAGGTTCATCGCCTCGTCGAACCTTCCGGCCATGCGGTGCATCGAGGCCAGGACGAACGGAAACATCGGGTCGTCCGGATGCTCCGTGGCCAGCCGCTCGAGCGCCTTGAGATCCTGGACGTCGTAGCCTCCGCGGAGCGTTCGAATGAGCGCCCGCGCCCCGGGATCGACCGCGGTCCCCGCGATCCAGTCCACCACGCATCCCACGGGACCCGTCCCGATCAGCAGGCCCAGCGCCAGGAGCGCGAGGAGTCTCTCCGCCCTCCTGAAATAGGGAAAGAACAGCACCGTCCAGGAGGACAGGAGCCAGACGAACGGTGCCAGGACAAGAATCGGCAGCACCATGA